>JAYENB010000184.1:0-12701 GCA_034721855.1 Bacteroidota bacterium | reverse complement strand
ACAAAGAAATCAAAAGACACACTCCTTGAATTGCAAGAATATTGGAAGCAAAAAAGAAACATCAGAAATCTTTCTAAATCAACCTCTAACTTTCCCCGGGTTATTTTTGATAAAGTTTTTCCATGAAGTGTCATTTCCTTTGCTAAGCGGGTTTTGCAGTTGATAATGGTGGCACATAGCGGCGCCGAGCGCATCTGTAGCATCAAGATTTTTGGGTTGATTTTCATAACCGAGCAAACGTTGCAACATATCGGCCACTTGTTGTTTTTGAGCGTTTCCGTTGCCGGTGATGGAGATTTTAATTTTTTTGGGGGCATATTCAAAAATGGGCATGGAACGGGAAAGAGCTGCCGAAATAGCTGCTCCCTGAGCTCGTCCCAGTTTTAGCATGGATTGTACATTTTTGCCGTAAAACGGAGCTTCAATGGCAAGTTGGTCAGGATGGTACTGGTCAATGAGGCTTTGAGTGCGTTCAAAAATATGCTTAATTTTAAGGTAATGGTCGCTGTATCCCCTGAGGTCAATAACACCCAGGCTCAACAATTTGACTTTTTTATCCATGCAATCAATGACAGCGTATCCCATAATGGTTGTGCCTGGATCAATACCAAGGATAATATTTTCATTCTTGTTTTGGGTCATATTTTTATTTTACTAAAGTGCCGTTGCAGCAGGATTCCGGTAACAATAAGGGTGAGTCCGGCAACGGTATATACAGTGATGTGTTCTTTGAGCACTAAATTAATGAAAAATAAAGAAATAAAAGGCGACAGGAAGGCCAGATTGCTAATGATGTGTGTTTTTTCTGCATATTGCATAGCAGTCATCCAGAAGAAAAAGGTTATTCCCATTTCAAAGATGCCAATCCAGATGGATGGGAGCCATGCTTCGGCCGACACGGGTATCTCCTGGCCAGTAACGGTAAAAATGCCACAAAGAATAATAAAGCTAATGGAAAAATTTAAAAAGAGTTGTAGTGATTTATCCAGCCGGCTTTTAAATTGCAACAACCAATATGCTGCCCACGCAATGGAACTTATCAAGGCGAGAAAAACACCCAGTGCATCGGGATCCAAACCGGTGGTGGATTCTTTCTGAAGTGAAATAATCACCACGCCTCCAAAACTGATCAATAAAGCAATCAGTGCACGCCATGGCAGTTTTTGTTTGAGGAAAGGTATTGCAAGTAGGCTGAGCATTACGGGCCATGTATAATTCAGGGGTTGTGCAATTTGTGCTGGAAGCCTGTCATAAGCCGTAAAAAGTAAAAGGTAATATATTATTGGGTTGATAAGGGCAAAACAAAAAGACCACAGTACATCTTTCCTGGTGAGTTTTTTGATTTCTTTCAGTTGGTTTCTGAAAGCCAGGATTATCAGCAAAATAACAGATGCTACACCCGATGCAATGGTGAGCACCTGGAGTACAGAAATTTCATTCAAAGCCAGTTTGAAAGCCGGCGCTACTGTTGACCAGCACAACACCGACAACAGGGCAAAAATGATGGCTTTAGCCTGATTATTCATACTCATGGGGTTTGCCGGTTATAAAATTTAAAAAGTACGTGTTATTAATATCATACATCTAATATACTTGCATGAGCCCAGTCTGAAAAGGTAAATTAATAAAATCTACATAATTTTGGCTGCACTCGGCATAGCTCAAGCAACCCTTCGACTCCGCTCAGGGTGGCGGTTTGGCTCTGCCCTCATTTGCACAAAATTTCCCACAAAGCCACCAAGCCACCAAGTTTCGCAAAGTGCAGGTATTCATAATCCGTCTTCGCCGGACAGGTTTTTGTGCTTTGTGATTTCTTTGTGCCATAACGCCTTTGTGAGATAAGATGAGTTTTTAGACCGGACTCATTTGTTTATTGAAATTTATTTGTTATTTGTATTTTGAGATCCGTCTTCGCCGGACAAGTTTTGTGATTTTTTTGGTTGTGGCTTATCCACGTTGGGGGTTTCTCCCCTTAATTCACGCAGTAATTCCCTGGCTTCTGAAGTAAAAATACTTCCCTTGTAATTCATAAGCAACTGACTGTATGACTTCAAGGCTGCTTCTTCATCATTTAGCTTATTGTGTTGAATTCTTGCTTTGGCAATGAGGGCGTTATCGGCAAGCATCCCATAACCATAGCCACTGACAACTTCACTAAACAGGGTAACGGCTTCATTATTCAGTCCTTGTTTTTCTTTGATGCGTGCTTTTCTGAACAGGACATCATCAACCAGCTCGTTTGAAGGAAATTTATCAATGATGCTGTCAAGTATAATCAATGCTTCATTGTAATCATGTTTGAATTCCAAAAGGTCTGCACGTGCAAATGCTGACATAGCAGGCTGAAGCGAATCGTTTGCTGTATTGTCTTTGATAAACAAACTCAATTCCATGGCGTTGTTAGCAATGAGTTTACTTGTGGAAGCTTTTAACACATCAAGCTGAGCTACAGCCCATTCAAACTGACCTGTATAATATGCCATTTTCGCTTTTTTAAATTTGGCTTCAGCGCCGATGGGATTTTCTTTGTTGTGTTGTTCCACTTTGGCATAAATAAGGCTTGCTTCCCATGGATTATTGTTCATCAGGTATATGTCACCACGCAGCAATTGTAGATTGTATTTTTCATTGTTATCGAGATACCCGTATTTAAGCAATGAGTCAATTTCCTGCAGTGCTGTTTCCGGCTTGTTCAGGTAATAAGCCTGAATTTTTGCCAGCAGTTGGAGCAGGGGGTATTGCAATTTCCTGGGGGCATCATTCCTGGTAGAGATGACCAGCTTTTCAAGGTCATTCAGTTGTGTTGTGTCAACGGTAGTTTTTTGTGTGATGGATTTGTACTTTTCTGACAATTCAATAAGCCTGGCGGGGAAATAATAAGGCGAAGTACGGCCTTTTTTGTAAATGTAATCAAAACATTCAAGGGCAGTTTCAGTCTTGTTGTTATTGGCAGCAATCTTTCCAAGTTCATACAGGCGTCGTCCTTTTTCATTATAACGCCGATCGAGGGCAATGGCCTGATTGATAGCGTCTTCGTATTTTCCTGTTTGAATGTATTGCCAGGATAGCATTTCACTGAAAACAGGTTTGTCAGGATGCTTCTGGACGCGTTTAATCAATGTCTTTTCAAGAATTGGATTCAAACTTTTGTCAATATCATGGGCAGACAGGTTTTGCAGGCGGGTTTGAATTCTGTCCTTATAACTGGGGTTTAATGCCAACAAATTCATGTATGCTTCTGCCATTTCCTCATATTTTCGCTGTATGGAATATAGATTGGCAAGGTGGTAATAAAAATTTTCACCCCTTATGTTTTCTTGTCCGGTCAGGTAAGTTTGTTCAGCAAGGTCAAATTTACGCTTCCGTATGAAATTGTTAGCAAGGTTTACAACGGATTGCGTGGTATAGGCGTTATTGGAAATAATACGTTCGTATGCTTTTTGTGCTTTATCTTTGTCGCCTTGCATTTCCCAGATGTAAGCCTGTTCAATAAGTAAATCGGTATCGTGGCGATTGTTTTTTAATTCTTTTTGTACAAACGCTTCAGCTGTTTCGAGGTCATCAGCTTTCACCAGGCTTTGGATATAGTAATTCCGGTAATGTTGATTGTTTCGTTGCTGATATAGCTCATGAAATAAAGTTGCTGCTTTATCAAATTCGTTGTTTCTATAGTATTCGAAAGCCAGTTGGCTATTGTTCTGAGCTTCAAGGCTATTTCCCGTCAGGCATGCCCAACATAGACACAATGCAATGTATATTGTCTTGGCAGGAAATGATTTCATTTTATAGTTGTATCTTTTTCTGTAACCGTTATTAACCATTTATTATTAAATGGGTACCTTTTTCTTTTATTAATGTTTTGAGTTTATCGATTTCATCTTTGTTTTCACCATATACCGGAAGCTGTTGTCTTGTGAAATCAATGAGTTCATGAGCGCGTTTGTAAAGGAACCGGGCCACCGAATCTTCTTTTTGAAGGTAGTTGTCAATCAGGCTGTCTTCAAGCAAATTGTTATCGATATCGTGTTTCAGGTCTTCCAGTTGTTGGGTGGATGTTGTGATTTTTTCGTTGAACTTTTCCAGGTGCCTGCTTTTATAGTGTCCCAGTATTTTTTCAGCATTGGATGTTTGATGGAATGCTTGCCGGAGCTCCGGTGATTCCGGGAATGTTTCAATTTCCCCGGAGGTGAAAAATTCATGCATTTCAGCCAGTGAATCGTGGTATGCACTGACAGAATCAAGAAAGCTGCCGTTCATGGTTTGTTCTATTTCCTTGTTTTGTTGAAGCAGTCCATCAATTTTATTCATGGCTTCCTTTTCTTTTTTATTGTGGCATCCTAACATTAATATGCTAAGAAAAACGATAAAGATAAATGATTTTATTGCTGTCATAACCAGTTAATTTTTATTTTTCAATTGTTTTAAATCCTGTATAACTATGTAATACTTGAGGGATAACGATGGCATCCCCGGTAAAATTGTTTTCGATGATGGCAGCCATAATTCTGGGCAGGGCAAGAGCGCTGCCGTTGAGAGTATGAGCTGTGTGTGGCTTGTTGGTCTCAGGATCACGGTAGCGTAGTTTTAATCGGTTTGCCTGGTAATCTTCAAAATTTGATACGGAACTGACTTCAAGCCACTTATCCTGTCCGGTAGAATAGACTTCAAAATCAAACGTAAGGGCCGCTGTAAAGCCAAGGTCTCCACCACACAGGCGCATGATTCTGTAAGGCAGGTTTAATTCTTCCAGCAATTTACTCACATGCTTTTTCATGTCTTCAAGCGCATCATAAGAAAAATCAGGTTGTTCAATTCTGACAATTTCAACTTTATCAAATTGATGTAATCTGTTCAATCCGCGGACATCCGAGCCCCATGAACCAGCTTCACGACGGAAACATGGCGTATATGCCATGCGTTTTTCGGGCAGTTGTTCCGCTTTCAGAATTTCATTTCTAAAGATGTTTGTCACCGGCACTTCGGCAGTAGGTATCAGGAAATAATTGTCTTCTTTTAGTTGATACATCTGGCCGTCTTTATCCGGCAATTGTCCTGTTCCAAATCCACTGGCTTCATTGACAAGCAATGGTGGTAAAACTTCCAGGTACCCTGCTTTTTCACCTTCATCCAGGAAAAAACTAATCAGGGCACGTTGTAATTTTGCCGCTTTGCCTTTGTAAACAGGAAAACCAGCTCCTGTAATTTTGGTACCAAGGTCAAAATCAATGATGTCCATTTCCCGGATGATATCCCAATGCGGTTTTTTAACTTCGGGTGGTATGATATCTCCGTGGCGGGATATTTCTTCATTGTCCGCTTCAGATTTACCAGGGGATACTGTTTTATGAGGGATGTTGGGAATTTCACTCAACAAGGCTGTTTGTTTATGTTCAAGGTCTTTTACTTTCTGTGTGTTTTCCTGTATTTTATTTTTCAGCTCAGCGGTTTTTTCACGGGCTTTGTTGCCTTTTTCTTTGTTCCCACTTTTAAAAAACTCGCCTATGGTTTTGGAAATCTGGTTTTGCTCGGCAAGCAAACGATCTTTTTCAACTTGTGCCTGTTTACGTTGTTTGTCGATGTTCAGCAATTCGTTGATGATGTTTTCGCCATCAAAATTCCTGATTTTCAAGCGTTGAATTACCTCCTCTGAGTTTTTTCTTACTGTATTGATATTCAGCATAAAATATTATTTTACCATGGTGTATTTCACAAGGATTAATGGTATCGATACATACAATTAACCACCAGAATTTTCAGGGCATAAAATTACAAAAATACAAGGAAATAACATGTGAATTGGAGAATTCTTTTGTCCGGCAAATAGCAAGCTTTGTAAAAAAAGCAAAAAAAAACTCCTGCGCTTCATCAGAAGACACAGGAGTTTATAATGGGTTTTGCAATTGTGTTATTTTGTTTCTTTTTCCACTTCTTTTTCAACAGGAATTACAGATACAAACGAACGGTTGTTGCGTTTTTTCTGAAACTGAACCATTCCATCTGCTATAGCGTAGAGCGTATCATCTTTACCTCTTTTGACATTTTTGCCTGGGTAGTGTTTTGTTCCACGTTGACGAATGATAATGTTTCCTGCGATGGCGTATTCCCCGCCAAATAATTTTACACCTAGCCGTTTGCTTTCTGATTCACGACCGTTTCTTGAACTACCAGCTCCTTTTTTGTGTGCCATATGACAAAAGTTTTACTTATGCTACAATATCTTTAACCTGCAATTCAGTGAATTGCTGTCTGTGTCCGTTTAATTTTTGATAACCTTTTCTTCTTTTCTTCTTAAAGACCAACACTTTCTCACCTTTTTGATGGGATAAAATTTCAGCTTTGACGTGCGCATTTTTTACATGTGGTTTTCCAACTTTATATTTTCCGTTGTTTTCCACAAGCAGGATTTTATCGAATTTCATTTCCTTGCCTTCTTCAGCATCAAGCCTGTGGACAAAGAGTTTTGAATTGTTTTCAACCTTAAACTGTTGTCCTGATATTTCTACAATTGCGTACATTTTGAATGTTTTAAAAATTGCCTCAATAATGTTTTGGAGTGCAAAAGTATAAATAAATTTTTTACTTACAAAACAATATTACGAATATTTTAGGAATCATGGTATTTTGAAAATGATGGTTGATATTTTTGTAACCGTTCACAGTTAAAAACACTGACTCTATAGACGAATACTAACTATTATTAACTGTTTTTTAACCGTTATTAACCCCGTAGAAAATTTTTCAACGGGGTTAACCATTTATTATTATTTCTCGCTGTGAATGGTTACAAATTTTTATTGATAAGCTATGTTTAACCTGATGCCTGATTTTATCCACCTTCCAGGCAATGTAATGTTTCCGAAATCCCTGATTTTATTGTTAAACATGTTATATGTACTTATATATACCAACAGATTGTTAAATTTATAGCTAAGCCTTATGTCAGTGCGCGACCATGGTTCATAAGCATATTCTTTGTTCTCTTTCGTGTATGTGCCGTTTCTGTTGTTGAATGTAAATGCCCAAAAAATCTGAAAGTTTGTTTCCGGAACCTGATGGCACATTGAAAAGCCTACCTGATGTTTCAGGTAATCCATGGCATAGGCTGAAATCAGGTCTGTTTCTGGTTTGTGCTTGTGTATCCAGGTATAATTACCCCGAATGGCAACTATCCAGGGATAAAGCAATGTTTGTTTGTTAACATTCGTTTCAAAGCTGAATTCATTGCCTGTGCTTATGAGTTGAGTGTAATTCCGGGTAGTGTATATAGCATCGGAGGGTTTTTTTACCCAGTCAATCATGTTGTTACCCATTTGATAAAACAGTTGATTATGGAAGGCCACATTTCCAAATTTCCCATAAAACCCTGCTTCAACATTTGTGGCTTGCTCTGGTAAAAGATCAGGATTTCCTATGTTGGAAGGCCCATTGTAATATAAATCAGTAAAAGAGGGAAGCCTCATGTTTTGGTTGATCCCTGCCCATAGTTTGATGTTGTCTTTAAAAGAATGCTCCAGGCGGCCCCCTCCGTAATATTGGTTTCCATATATTTTTGTATAATGCATCATGCCTGCAATGCTTGCAATGAAGCCGGCAAATTCAGGACTTTGCCATGACATATCTGTGTTAATGTGATCCCTGATGGCTTGGTGAGTATAGTGTGTATTCTCCTGATTTTCATTTTCAAACCTGGGTTTACCAAGCATGTTGCTCATAATGAGTTCATGACTATGGTAAATTCCTGTTTTGATTTTTCCGAATTTAGTTCTGGAAAATGCAAATCCCCGGTATCCGGAAACACGCGTTTTGTGAAAATTATGTCCAGAATAATAATTCCATGGTTCATAAACACCCTCCACGTATTTTGCTGTATCTTTTCCATTGATGTAATATCCGTTTGAAAAACCATAAATGCTTTCCCTGAAAAGTTCAAATCTGTCTTTATGTTGCCTAAAAAATAGAGATGCATTTATGCTGATGTTGCCTTTTTTCTGAACATTTATACTCATAAAATCAGTTTTTGTTTTTTCATATTGAGTGGGATATTTATCAGAATAAAAACCCTGAGCACCAAATGCATTTTCAGTGAATCCCAGTTGAATATCTGCCGAAAGTTTAGGTGTAAGATATAGGTTGTTGTGCATGTATGCAGTGTTTTGATTGAAATCCGTGTTATCTGAATGTCCCTTGGATGAGCTGTGACAAATTGCCATGTGATGTTTTGATTTTCCGGTATTCACATCCGCAGAAGCACTCGCATCAAATAGACTGTGTTGTCCGCCTGCAACATGAATTTTGAAGGTATTACGTTGCGATATTAGATTTATGAAATTCAGTGATCCGCTGAATGCATTGGTTCCAAGTAATTGACCTGTAATTGGTGAATGTTTTTGTACTGTGCTGATGCTGATTAACGGAATGGGAAGGTTCAGATTATGATGTCCGGTTTGAGGATCGTTGACAGGAATGCTGTTGAGGAGGATCTGTACTTGTTCCGGGGAACTGCCTCTCATGCTGATGTCTCCCTGAATACCATGAATACCACGTTGACGAACACTGGTTCCGGGTAATGATGCAGCGATTTCACCTGTGTGTTGAGCAGATGTTGTTTGTGGTTCAGTATTTATTACGGGTACAGATGTGAGTTTTATAATTGAAGCGGGATCTGAATTCACAATTTGAACTTCGGGTAAGGTATCGGCACTTTGTGTTATCGTGTCATTATTGTAGTTCTGAGCTTGTGTCGGATATGAAATTAAAGAACAGGAAGCCAGCAACACACCTATATGGATGATAAATCCCATTGAACGAAAAATGGCATAAGGTTTTCTGCTCCAGCGCTTGAAGTGAAAAACTGATTTTGTTAGTGTTTTTCTTGTTTTCACAGGTGTTTCAATAAAATTTCATTGAGGCAAATATAATGCAATAAAGTTATATTCTGACTAAATTTTAAATTGGGTACTAAAATCGCAAAGAAAAGGCTTATATTTGTAAAAATATCATACATTAAATACTATAATTTACATAATGCTGTTATAATATTTACATGAGAACAAAGGCCTTTTTCATAATTACAGTGGTTTGTTTTTTGTTTTGGGCATTGAATGCTGATGCACAGAAAAGGCTGCCACGAAATTTACCGAAGCTAGATAACCAACCTGCACATTTTGGTTACAGTCTGGGCTTGAATGTTATGGATTTCACGCTTAAACCCTCTGCTGAGTTTTATACTTTTGATACGGTATATGCAGTGGAAAACCGCCCCTATGTTGGATTTAATATTAATATGATAGCTAACATGCGTTTATTGCGCTATTTGGATTTGCGTTTTATGCCGGGGTTGAATTTCGGACAACGTGACCTTGAATATAAATTGCTGGAAAACGGTGTTTTTACAAAACATGTTATGCGCATAGAATCCACGTTTTTGGATTTTCCCTTGTTGCTTAAATACCGGTCAGAACGTTATAATAATTTCAGGCCTTATCTGATAGGTGGGGGTAGTTTTCGTTATGATCTTGCTGCACAGAAGAAAATTGATCCTGAAGACAGACCCAAAATAAAATTGAATCCCTGGGATGGATATTATGAGGTTGGATTGGGTGTCGATTTCTTCCTGGAATATTTTATGTTTGCTGTTGAGGTAAAAGGATCGTTTGGAGCATTTAATGCTGTTAATTATGACAATACTGAATATACCAGGTATCATGAGACACTTACTTCAAAAATGCTGATCATTTCGTTTCATTTCGAAGGAGGTAAGATTGATAAGATAAGTTGGTTTAGTGAGTGATGCGTAGGATACAGGTTTGACTGTATCGTGTTTGGGGGTAAAATAATGGATGTTAGATAAAGTAAGGTAAAATGGTTAAGCAAATCAATATAAAATGCCGTCCGGAGGATTTTCAACGACTGGAATGGCTTCAACGCATACTTGGAAACAAACTCCACATTGATCCCCATAAAATTGCAGATTTCAGAATTCTGAAATATTCGATTGATGCCCGTGGAGATTATGTATTGTACAATGTGAAACTTGAATACAGTTTAAGGCATAAATTACCGGCTAAAAGCTACCAATCATTTAAACCGCAAAACGTAGAAAATGCCCCTAAAGTTTTTGTTGTTGGTTTTGGTCCGGCCGGGATGTTTGCCGCGTTGCGATTAATAGAGCGGGGTTTTAAACCTGTCATTTTTGAGCGGGGAAAAGCGGTTGAAGATCGAAAAAAAGACATTGTTGCTTTACATCGAAATGCAGGTGTAAATCCCGATTCAAATTATGCATATGGAGAAGGCGGAGCCGGTACATATTCTGATGGCAAATTATTTACACGTTCCAGGAAAAGGGGAGACAGGAACTATGTTCTTAACGTATTGCATCAATATGGTGCCCCTGTTGATATTTTACAAAATGCACGTCCTCACATCGGGACAGATAAATTACCTCATATCATTAAGAATATTCGTAACGCCATATTGGATGCAGGCGGTGAGATACATTATAATTCACGTGTAACGGATTTTCGCATTTCTGATGACAAATTTTCCGGCGTCATACTTCAGAATGGGGATTTGATTACCGGCAAAAAACTCGTTTTGGCCAGTGGTCATTCAGCCAGGGACATGTATTCATGGTTTGATGTTAATTCATACCCCCTGGAAGCCAAGTCGTTTGCTGTTGGTGTACGTGTAGAGCATCCCCAGGAACTTATCAACAGCATACAATATGGTAAAGACAGGCACAACCCAAATCTTCCGCCTGCCGAATACAATTTTGCAGTACAAACGGGAGGCCGCGGGGTATATTCTTTTTGCATGTGTCCCGGGGGAAGTATTGTCCCTGCATCAACAGAGGAGAATGCAATTGTGGTAAATGGCATGTCAAATTCCAAACGTAATTTAAGATGGGCAAATTCCGGGTTTGTTACCGGGGTATCAAATGAAGAAGCGTGTCGTGTATTACAAGATGACAATGTATTGTCGGGAATGCATTTGCAGGAATTGATAGAAAAACAGGCGTTTTTAAATGGAGGTAATGGCTTATATGCTCCGGCACAGCGTTTGTCTGATTTTACATCAGGGCACTTGTCCTCCAATCTTCCGGAAAGTTCATACAGCCCGGGACTTGTTTCTTCGCCTTTGCATTTTTGGTTGCCGGATTTTATTTCTGATGCCCTCAGAAAAGGGGTAAAAAGAGCCAATGGTTTATTGAGAGGTTTTTTGACAAATGAAGCCATTGTTGTCGGTGTTGAAACACGCACCTCATCCCCGGTGCGCATTCCCCGTGACAAAGAAAGCATGGAGTACATTGGTTTTAAAGGCATGTATCCCGCAGGTGAAGGAGCCGGTTATTCGGGAGGAATTGTATCATCGGCTGTTGATGGTTTGGTGGTTGCTGATCATATTCATGTTTAATGTAAATGAGGGTATTTGCAGTAATGGTTTGGCTAAAAATTGGCGGGCAGTTTTACTAACTTCATTTTTCGTTACCCAATATGAATAACTAACCCCCTTTAATTCTGCACTTGTACTTATCCAAGTATCTTTTGATGGTGAAATACCATTAAATAAATTGTGTTTTGATTTTGCAATTTCAAGCAATATTGTCCAAAATTTTAATCTTAATCGATGTCTTTCAGAGTCTTCTTTTTTAATTTTGCCAATCTGTTTTGTTTCAATACTTGGTCCAACAATTTTTGTTATTAGAGGTGCTGAATTAGATTCACCAATTTTAATTCCTTCAATTTTGAGCAAATAAAAGTTACAATTATTTTCTCCTTTGTTATTTATTTTTCAATTCGTTAATTTCTTTTTCTGTTAACCCTGTCATTTCACTAATCAATGAAATATCCATTCCTTTTGACAGCATCTTTTTTGCAATTTCAATACTTCTTTCATCCATTGCTGTATCCAATGAATTTTTTAAGTCTCTGTAATATTTCAAACTATTTTCATAGTCTTGATATTCTTGCTGTGAAAATTTTGAAATTTCAGCAGTTTCAAATAGTTGTAAAAAGATATTTTCTTTCAGTTTTTCAGGAATTCGGTCAAGTTTATGTAAATTCTTAATGACATATATCCATTTTTCAAATCGTGTTTCAAGTTCTTCTATGTTTTTGTTGAACTTAGGCATTTCCAAATAAATAAAATTCAATTTATCTGAAAACACTACGTCTGTTTCTAATTCTTTTAATTTAACATCATATCGGAATTTATTTGGATATTGCTTGTCATCATCAAATTCAAAGTCTAAAATGGCAATAGTATAAACTTTTTCTAATCCAAAATCCCATTCACTTCCTTTTTTTGCTTGTTCTTGTATTGGAAATGTAGAATAATAGATTGTTCTGTTCTTGAAAAATTTCTGCTTTGTCTTTTGTAGTTCAACGATAAATCTTTCGCCTTTTTCATTAGTACAATACAAATCAAAAATTGCTTTTCTATTCAAGTCTGTTGCTCCAAGATTTTCATTCTTTAAATACGTAAGTTCAGTAATTTTCCCTTGCTCTTCTTTTAACAACTCATTCAAAAAGTCCAATAATAAATCCTTGTTTGGTTCTTCGCCAAACAATCTTTTAAAACCATAATCAGTAAAAGGATTTATATATTTTTCTTTAAACTCTGACATTATTTTTTCTTTTCTACAAATTTACAACTTTTCTTGAAACGTGGAATCTTATTTTCACTAATAAATGCATAACGGT
>JAYENB010000183.1:0-12774 GCA_034721855.1 Bacteroidota bacterium | reverse complement strand
AAATCAGCCTGGACAAGCAACTCACTGTTTCCGGATACAGCGTCCACATCAATGTTGCCGGTTTCGTTTTGGACAATTCCGTCCACAAAAACGGTCACACCCTTGGTGACTTTTATGTTAACCCCATTGTTATACAGGGCTTGTGCATTTGCTTCATTCATAAAAATGAAACATAAACCTACTACGATCAAAAGTTTTATTTTCATAACATTAAAATTTATTTACTGAAAAATTTATTTACTGAATTTTTATGTTTTTTACTTAGGTTAAATACTGATACACATATTCGTAAAATTCTCTAAATCATTTATTTATCATGCATTTGCCTGCCTTCTAAAAACCAAGAGTCAACCGTTGTTTCTCCATCAATTATTATCCCAATACACTCATACGCATATATCATGCAAATATAACAAATAAAATGTTAATAACACAAATGTTTTTAATAATATTTTTATTTTTCATTTCTTGTTTGTTTCAGACAATTGGATATGGATAAAAAACAGGCTGATTTTTGTTCATTGTCCTTAACAAAATCTTATGGATAATTTGTCTGTTTACGTATAATTTCACATTTTCCATCCAGCACATACATTTCCGGGGTGCCAAAAATGTTGTAAAGCTCAATAAGATCATCTTTCCAGCCATCTTTTGCCCAGACGTGATGCCAGGCAGGCATGTGTTTTTTGCCAATTTGGAGGCTGTTGTCATCTGTATCAACAGCAATGGCTACCACTTCAATATCTTTGCGGGATGATAATTTTGCGTACATGCCTGGTAAGGTTTTCATGCAATGTGAACATTCATCTGACCAAAAAACAACAATGATGGTGTCTGCTTCAATGCTGTATAAATCCCTATCTGCCCCGTTTTCCTGCCAGGTTATGTTTGGGGCTTTTTTCCCGGAAGCCATGCGCTTGTAGCCTTCAACACGTTTCATGACATCCACATTCTTAATCCCTGTGCATCCTGCCAACCAGGTTGTATCAAGGTGTACCATGACATCAAACCTGCCCATGCTGTTCATTTTATCCCACAGGTATTCACTGACAAGGGTGTTGGCTGCGTTGGGAACAATTTGCCATGCACTGAAAAGCATATCAATGGCGTTTTGTAAATCTTCCTTGTTGTAAGTCAGCCAGGCATCCAACCATGCTTTGTAATACGGGCTTTTCCAGATAACAGAATCAAATTGCTGAACAGGATAACAGGTGTTGATATCCGGATGTTTCATTGCTGTATCCTGTTCTATGTTGAACAGCCTGGATATGTTGTATTTAATCTGCAAGAGAGCACGGATTGCGTTGTCTTCCTGGTTTTGTACACTGTGGATTTCCTGGTGGATATTTTTCCGGCGCTGACGGATTGTCTTCATGAAATCATGTTGTGAAAACGGGTATTTTTCCATCAGATGGGCGTATGTTTTATCCTGGTAAAGCAACGAATCCATAGTTTTGGAAGCATTATACCATTCTTGGTTACGTTCATCAGCAAACCTGACTTTTATGTTGTGACCAGGGTCTGCTATCAGGCTGATTTCTGTACTATTTTCTGCAGGCAAAAAATTCAGATTGTAAACGGGATGTTGTTGGATGAAAATTTCCAGTGTCATCAATTGCAGACTGTCTGATATAGGACTGTAGGATATAGGACTGTAGGATGATTCGGTGAAATGATGTTTTTTTGTTTTAATGTCCGGTTTTGTGTTCCAATACCCTTGAAAATCCACGGATACATTTTTATCTGTAACTATATATTGTAAACTGCTGTCAGGAGGCAAGGCTGCAATGCTGTCTTTTCGTGCCTGGATTTTTTCATAATTGGCATGCAACTGCTCTTTTTTAGCTTTCATTTGTGATTTGAGCGGCTTCTCCAACCACTCCAGAAAATCAATGGGATTGTTGGTGGAAAACACCATATCCCCGTCTTTTGATTGGGAGTAACAGCATGGGAATTGTTTGGCCGTTTTGCTGTCAGCTTCATTCAGATCAACGATATAATAACTGTCAATGGCCAGGTTGCGTTTCATGGCATGCAGGTATTTATCGGAAACCGTTTCAGGATTCCGGAAAATACATACCGGTGTACCGTGAAAAGCTTCAGCGGCAGTGCGTAACTGCACAATCAAATAAATCAGGTGAAAGGGGCTTTCGCTGCCTGCAACAATTCCAATTTTTTGGCCATTAAGATTGGATAGTTTTTTGCCTGTGGGTGCCAGTTTTGCTGATAATACAGGATAATCTGCTGACCATGTTGGAGCTGTTCTTTCTGTCTTTTTTTGTTGGCCGAAAACATCGCGAAAACGCCTAAACACCGGTTCCGCCATGGAAATAATCCCCCGTTTGTAATACTGGGATGCATACAAATCCACAAATACCTGGGTTTGCGCCGGCAACCACGTCCAGGATTGTAAACTTTGCATGTGCTGTTTCATAGCTGATGTTACATGATGCAACAAACTATCCTCAAACCAAATGCTTTGCGTTTCATAACTATTCACCAGACATTTTGCAACTTCTTCATTGACGGAATCCTGATCCTGCATGTGTGTATGGTACGCAGCAAGGTGCTCAAACAGTTTTTTTTGTTCATGTTTTAATTCTTGAATAGATTGAGCTGCATAGGAAAGATTAATAAGCCGTTGGGTTTCAAAAGCGGCATACTGGGAAGCGGGGGCATGTGTTTTTATGCTGTCGGCTAATGCTTTATACTCATTTTTTACTGTTTGTAATTCATTTTGAAACAGCAGGCTATCGGAAGGTAAACTGGCTTTGCTTTGCTGTAGGAGGTTGATGGCTTTTTTGTAGTGTCTGTGCCCCAACCTGAAGGACGGGGTAATTGGGCTAAAGCCCTTTAGATTGTTTTGGGCATGAAGGGAAAACGCGGATAAAACCAAAATTAACAATATCCCTGCACGCCTTAGAGGGCAAAATAGGTTGGTGACTAAAGCCCTTGCGCCCCGCCCTAAAGGACGGGGTAATTGGGCTGAAGCCATGAGGATTTTAGTTTCTTCAATTATTATAGAATTATGAAACTTATTATTGCTGCACATAATACAAAGATAATGATTTTTTAAATAATCTTGAGAAAAAGCCAATGCTTTGTATTTTTGATTATGCATAAGCAAAGGAACAAAAAAACAAACCCGCACAA
The DNA here is from genome assembly GCA_034721855.1 of Bacteroidota bacterium. GTDB lineage: Bacteria > Bacteroidota > Bacteroidia > Bacteroidales > ML635J-15 > JAQIBY01. The sequence goes on along the minus strand of JAYENB010000183.1, from coordinate 9,621 downwards.
TGCTTATTATGCGGGTTTGTGGGGTTTTCTTGTAGTCCGTAGGGGAATCGAACCCCTGTTACCAGGATGAAAACCTGGCGTCCTAACCACTAGACGAACGGACCATTATTTTAGGGAATGCAAAGAAATAGTGTTTTTTTGTAATATCCAAAATTATTTACACTTTTTTGTTGCCTTTTTTAACATATACAAAGAAGGTAATCATCACTCATTTATCGCTTCCATAATTTCATCTGTCATTTCCATATTGTGATACACATTTTGAACATCATCGTCATCTTCAAAAGCCTCTATCATGGCCAGGATTTTTTTTGCCGTATCTACATCTACGTTGGTAGTATTGTTTGGTATGCGTTGCAATTCGGCGTTTTCAGGAGTGATGTTCATTTCTTCCAGCTTGGTCTGCACATCACCAAAGGCTTCAATCGGGCAATATAACATCAGAATATCGCCTTCATCCTCAATTTCTTCTACACCTGCGTCAATGATGTCAAGTTCAAATGCGTCGGGGTCGATGCCTTCTTTGGGTATGGTAAACACGCCTTTCTGATCAAACAAAAAACTCAATGACCCGTGTTTCCCGAGGCTGCCACCACGCTTTGTGAAAATGGCTCGTACAGCACTTACGGTCCTGTTGTTGTTGTCTGTCAGGCAATCTACAAATATAGCCACGCCCCCGGGTCCATAACCTTCGAAACTCACCGCTTGGTAATTTTCATCATCTGAACCTCCCTTTTTTATGGCCCTTTCAATATTGTCTTTGGGCATGTTCTGGGTTTTGGCATTTTGGATTGCAGTCCTTAACCTGGCATTCATTTCGGGATCATCACCACCACCTTCTTTAACCGCTATTGTTATTTCTTTGGATAAGCATGAAAAGATTTTTGACCGCTTGGCATCCTGTGCTCCTTTTTTTCGCTTTATGGTTGACCATTTACTGTGTCCTGACATATTTGTATTTTTATTAAAAAACCCTTTTAACCAATTATCAAGACACAAAAATAAAAAATATTTTTTAGTTTACAAGTGGCTGTACGTTCCTTAATACGGTATAACATCATTGATGTCTATGCATTTATTTGGTCCCTTCCCTGTACATATCTTTTCTTTAAGTTTGCCATCAGGATAGGTTGATAATTGTACTTTCCGGTAAGTTACCGAACCATCATCATGGCGTTTTCCACCACGTATTATTGTTTTTGTAGGCCCTGATGGTTCAGGATAATCAATTACCAGCTTGTATTCAAGATTATCTTTCCCGATAATAGCAGCACGTTTCCATTTAAAATATACATCGTTGTTGATGTATTCTTCCCCTTTTGTTTTGCCACTTTCAAGGTATTTTTTGATGACAGGGTTAATGTCTTTTTCAATATCAATGTTCATATCACCCACGGTAACAACAGTAGTTGCAGGACATGTATTTGGCCCCCTGCCTCTGCAGGTTTTCTTTTTCAAACTGCCATTCGCATAGGTTTGGATGGAAACAGTACGATAGGTAACTGTTCCATTTGGTTGTACTTTGCCTCCTTTTATAAGTATTGTTACAGGTCCGGCACTAACAATACCTATCCACCAAAACAGCATCCATATCAATAATGTAGTATTTTTCATGTTATCGTTTTTTTTTGACTTTTTAGACCGGAATCAAATATGATTAAAACATCATAATCTGAAAACTTATTCGAATCATTACGTGCCTGTGATCCAAATAAAACAACATCTTTGACAGAATTACCATAATTTTTAATCAAATGATCCTTTAATTCTGATAATATTATTTTATTATTGACGCACATATAAAAAATTTTTTTATAAAAATATAAAACTTGTCCAGAATAAGAAAGTGAAGACGGATAAAATTTAGAATAGGGCAATAAATTTTTACATTTTGCGTCCCATGCCTGCCATGCCTGCCGCAGGCAGGCGTCAAGCAAGTTATCAGACATGGCTGGCAGACGGGCGAAAGGCAGGATTACGATGTGTAGTTACATTGTAACCGACTGCAATTTTATTTTCCGATGCATAAGCATTAGAAAATAAAATGCTTATTTTTGTGTTATGTTTACATTAAATAGAGTCTGTCAATAAAGTAAGTGTCTAATTCATAATGTTCGAGTTCAAGGCTTGTCAATGCAAGCGTAACGCAGAAATCGGACATTATGGACGGACACTAAATAATGATGCTTATGAGAACATCAAATCCTGCCATCAGCAAACGCCTGTTTGAAAAAAGCTATTCCCATGAGCTTTCAGGAGAAATGACTGTTAAGGGGACTATAAATAAAAGTTTTTTAATGCTGGGCTTAATCCTTATCAGCGGCTCACTGGCTTGGAACGCTGCCAATGCTGGAGCATCCTGGATACAGGGAGCGCTTATAGGTTCAGCCATCGTTGGCTTCGTCCTTGCCATTGTTACCATCTTTACACCCAAAATAGCACACATCACAGCCCCCTTATATGCCCTGGCAGAAGGCGTGGTATTGGGAGCTGTATCGGCAATGTACAATAGTTTTTACGATGGTATTGTGTTGCAGGCTATATTACTTACCGTTGCTGTGTTTTTACTGATGTTGCTATTATACAAAACAGGCACACTGAAAGCAACGCCTGCCTTCAGACGCGGCGTGCTTATTGCCACAGGGGCTGTGGCCGTTGTGTATTTATTTCAGTGGATTGCCGGAATGTTTGGTGGCTCAGGCATACCCATGGTTAATGGTTCCGGGTTTACCGGTATATTATTCAGCCTTGTCATTGTTGGTATTGCAGCGTTCAATTTCATCATAGATTTTGATAATATCACCAAAGGCGAAGAAGCGGGGGCACCGAAACGGTACGAGTGGTACAGTGCTTTTGCCTTGATGATAACACTTGTGTGGCTTTACCTTGAAGTATTACGGCTGTTGGCTAAAATAAGACGATAAACATTGCAATTATGAAAACAATTAATATTCTTGAAGTAAACAACAAAAACCGTAAACAACAATTTTACGATTGTGCCCGGGACATTTATGCTGATGATCCGCATTGGGTATGTCCGCTGGATGTGGAAATTGAATCCATTTTTGATCCGTCACACAACACGGCTTTTGAACATGGTGCTGCTTTCAGGTGGATTGCTGTTGATGCAGATAACAATACCATTGGCCGCATAACAGCGTTTTTCCATAAAGAAAAGGCCATGAAACATAAGCCTTATGCAGGAGGTATTGGGTTTTTCGAATCCATAGACGACCAGGATGTGGCAAACAAGCTTTTTGACACTGCCCGTGAATGGCTCATTCACCAGGGAATGGAAGCTATGGATGGACCAATAAATTTCGGTGAAAATTTTCTGTACTGGGGGTTACTGTTAGAAGGGTTCACACATCAGGCATACGGGATGCAATACCATAAGCCATATTACCGTACCTTGTTTGAAAATTATGGATTTAAAATTTATTACAAACAATATTCCTATCATGTTGATCTGACAAAGCCGTTTAATGAGAGGCAGGTGAAATTTGCCAAATTTATTGGACGCAAAAAAAATTATTCGTTTAAGCACCTTGAAATCAAGCATGCCGATAAATACATTGATGATATCGTGTATCTTTTTAACGCTGTATGGTCAGATTTTCATGAAGATTATACTCCCCTAAAGAAGAAAGATATTGAACACATATTTGACGATGCAAAAGATGTGATCATTGAAGATTTTGTCTGGCTGGCTTATGACAATGGCAAAACCATCGGATTACTGGTTTCTTTCCCGGATGTTAACCAGGTAATAAAACCTTTCAGCGGGAAATTAAATTTGTGGAATAAATTGCGTTTTATGCGCCGGATGCGAAATCCAAAAGTACTGACACGTGCCCGTCTTCTTATAGGTGGGGTTATTCCGGAATACCAGCGTACTGGGATCGTAGGGCCATTGTTCATAAAAATGGCTGAAACCCTGAAAAAACATGGCATCAAAGAACTTGAAATGTCCTGGGTGGGTGATTACAATCATACGATGAATAAAATTTATAAACAGATGCACAACGCCGAACGGGCTAAAATCCATGCCACATACCGCTACTTGTTTGACAGAAACGCGACTTTTGAGCGATTTACAAATGAAAAAGCGCCGAAACAAAAAAACATTGGTGAGTAATTAGTTCTCATTTAATTTTTTGCCACAGATTTTCACAAATTTGCACAGATTAGTTTGGGCTAATACATTTGTTTTTTAATGTAAATGAATAAAATATAATCTGTGGTAATCTGTGAAATCAGTGGCAAACCTTTAAGAATTCATTATTGAGCCTGGGATTAATAACAAATATTGAAAAGATTACATAAAATTTTGATTCTTCACTTAAATATTTTTACATTTGCAACCCTGAATTTGAATACGTTAAAAAATAGGATTATGAAAAAAGGAATACATCCCGATAATTACAGAATGGTGGCATTCAAAGACATGTCGAATGATGAGGTATTCATCACAAAATCAACCGTGGCTACAAAAGAAAAAATTAAAGTTGACGGCAAGGAATACCCGTTGTGTAAACTGGAAATTTCAGATACCTCTCATCCTTTTTACACTGGTAAAATGAAACTGGTTGACACAGCAGGACGTGTTGATAAATTCCGCAACCGCTACAAAAAGCACTACGACGATAAAAAGAAAAAATAATTTGTTATTGCAATTTTTATGTATTGAATGCTCCTTTTGCCCTGTGGTGAAAGGAGTTTTTTTGGTAAGAAAAGTGGCTCTATTAAAACAAAAATATCTGGAAAGCTCAGAATTGGAATCCAAAATGGTAACTATTTAGCCGCATACATTTTTTACCGCAAAGACGCAATGACGCTATGAACGCAATGACGCTATGAAATGGAAAAATTAAATTTTATCGCTTGTCGTGAAAGTACGATGTAACGAAAGCAAGATGGCACGATAGGGTGAAGGAACGATGGGGAGATGGTAAGAAATGATGGAGACGTATGGGCTGTCTAAGACAACTGTTTGGAACACAGATGACGCGGATTTGGCGGATTAGCACGGATTTTGGCTGTCTGCGACAGGGGTTGGGGGTTGCCACAGATTAGTTGTCTTGAGACTGCCTTATGGGTTTTATAAAGATTGACTGGAATTGACGATGGGTTGTTTGCGGCAGGGCGGAGGCCGGCAGCCCGTGTGCTGCAAAGCAAATGTGCTGTGCTGTGAACAGAGCGACCGGAGAAGCTCCTGTGCACAGCATTACAGCACAGGCTGAGCAGTGCACGGCTACAGGCCGCAGACCGACCCCCGAAATTTCCTTTCGGGGGTGCCGCCCAGAAAATGAACAAACAAAGAATCTGACAATTTTGAAATTTAAATATGTTGGACTAAACAGACAAATAACTATCTTTGAACATAAAACAAAAATATGATAAGGCCATGACAAACATTATCCTGGCAGATACCGGCAAACATGACAAAATGAAACCGCTGAGCTGGACACGTCCTGTGGCGGAACTAAGAACCGGTATCCTCACTACCAAAGAACGGTGGGACATCTTGTTCGGACAAAAATGCTCATGTCTCACTGAGAAGTTTCTTCAGGAAAAATACCCAGTCAACACATCAAACAAGAACCTGGTAATCAATGCCGGAATATTACCGGATGAAAATCTTGTACAAGCTATAAAAAACTTAAACAGCGGTGCATTGGCCAAAAATGGAGAAATATTAGCCCGTGTTTGCAGTGATAATGAGGTGGAAGGGTTTGCACACCTCACAGGTTCAGAAGAAGAATATTCTGGGGATGTTCTGATAGCCAGTTACCCGTGGGATATTTTCACCCATGTGGGAGATATGATACAGTTTGATTTTGAATTGTTGACAGCAGGCCGAAAAAGCCGTCCATTGCCGGAAACAAACATACAAATTGGTAACAACCCACTGTTCATTGAGGAAGGGGCTGTGGTAGAAGCTTCTGTTATCAACACTACCGCAGGTCCTGTGTATATCGGCAACAACGCAGAAATCATGGAATCCTGCTCAGTACGCGGTCCTTTTGCAATGAATGAACACGCGGTACTTAAAATGGGGACTAAAGTATATGGCCCGACAAGCCTCGGCCCCTGGGTAAAAACAGGCGGGGAACTTAACAATGTAGTGTTTCAGTCATATTCAAATAAAGCACACGACGGATTTCTTGGGAATGCTGTCATCGGTGAATGGTGTAACATCGGGGCTGATACAAACAATTCAAACCTGAAGAACAACTATGCCGAAGTCAAAATGTGGGACTACGAAGCGGGCCATTTCATAAAAACCGGATTACAATTTTGCGGCATGATCATGGGAGACCATTCTAAATGTGGAATAAACACCATGTTTAATACAGGCACTGTCATTGGGGTGAGTTGTAACCTTTTCGGACAGGGATTCCCACGTAATTTTGTACCTTCATTTTCCTGGGGCGGTGCAGGCGGATATACCGAATACAAAATGAATAAAGCCTTACAGGTTGCAGAAATTGTGATGAACCGGAGAAACATTCAGCTTACAGACACCGACAAACGTATTCTTGAATATGTTTACACGCAAACACGGAATTACAGTAAACATTAAAATCACATGATACATCAAACATTAGTCATATTAATATGTTATTAAAGTGGATAGTGGAAAAAAAGAGTAACAATTCATAGCGAGAAATAATAAGAATTGGTTAATAACGGTTACAAAAAAGATAAGTTTGTTATTATGAGAAATAAAAATGAGACAGAATTTGACAATATAATGTTTGGTCACAACCAGGATAATGCCGAAGTAATACCCATTGTGGCAGATGAAGATGAACAATCCCTAATGGATACAGAAATACCGGAGGAATTGCCTATATTACCATTACGGAATACTGTGCTTTTCCCCGGCGTTGTGATGCCTTTGACTGTAGGAAGAAAAAAATCAAAACAACTGATAAACGATGTCAACAATGGTTCAAGGTTACTTGGTTGTACGGCGCAAATTAATTCGGAGATAGACAATCCTTCACCTGAAGATTTATTTGAAACAGGGACATTGGCCAGGATATTAAAAATCATAGAGATGCCGGATAAAACCGTTTCAGTTATCATACAAGGATTGAAGCGGTTTGACATAGTTGATGTGATAGCAACCGAACCATATTTCAAGGCAAAGGCCACATCCTTGCCGGAATTATTGCCTTATGAACAAGAAAATGAATTTTCAGCACTGGTTTCATCGGTAAAAGATGTAGCCTTGCAGATAGTTAAACTCAACATGGCCATTCCTCACGAAGTCTCTTTTGCCATCCAAAACATTCAGCGTTCCATATTTTTGATCAATTTTATTTGCTCCAACAGCGACATCAAACTTTCTGACAAACAAGACCTGCTTGAAATTGACGATATTAAAGAACGGACTACAAAATTGCTGGAAACGCTGAAAAAACAAATTGAGCATTTGCGGATAAAAAATGACATTGAACAGAAAACCAAACAGGAAATTTCGCAGCAACAAAAAGAATTTCTTCTGCAGCAACAGATGAAAACCATCCAGCAGGAACTTGGTGGCAACCCGATGGAGAAAGAACTCAAAGAGATAAAAGAACAAGCCAAAAAGAAAAAATGGAGCAAAGAAATCGCGGAACATTTTGATAAAGAAGCCAATAGGCTGCAATTCATGAATCCGGCAGCAGGAGAATATTCAGTGCAATTAAATTACCTGAAAACTATGCTGGAAATTCCTTTTGGTGAATTTACCAGCGATAATTTTGACTTGAAGAAAGCGGAAAAAGTCCTGAACGAAGACCATTATGGATTGGATAAAGTCAAAGACCGGATTTTAGAACATCTGTCCGTGTTAAAACTGAAAGGGGATATGAAAGCTCCCATCCTCTGCCTAATAGGGCCTCCGGGGGTTGGAAAAACCAGCCTGGGAAAAAGCATTGCCCGGTCACTGGAAAGAAAATACATGCGCATGTCTTTGGGAGGATTACGGGACGAATCTGAAATCCGTGGTCATCGAAAAACATACATTGGCGCTATGCCGGGGCGCATCATTCAAAACATCAAAAAAGCAAAATCTGCCAATCCGGTGTTTATGCTTGATGAAATTGATAAAGTAGGCAATGATTTTCGCGGTGACCCGTCATCAGCATTATTAGAAGTACTTGATCCTGAACAAAACGAAGCTTTTTATGATAATTATCTTGAAGTAGATTTTGATTTGTCCCACACTATGTTCATTGCCACAGGAAACACAATGGCAACGATAAATCCTGCACTCCGCGATCGGATGGAAATTATTTACATCAGCGGTTATATTCCTGAAGAAAAAATTGAAATTGCCAAACGGCATCTGCTTCCACGGCAACTGAAAAAACATGGGCTGAAAAAGAACCAGGTTAGATTTGATGATAATGCTTTAAAATTCATCGTTGAATCCTATACAAAAGAATCAGGTGTCCGCAACCTTGAAAAACAAATTGCAAAAGTCATCAGGCGCATTGCCAGGAAAATTGCAACCGGAGAAAAACACACAAATACAATAAAAACAAGCCATGTCAAAGATATCCTTGGTTTTCCAAAATATTACAAGGAAGATTACGAAGGCAATGAGTTGGCAGGGGTGGTTACCGGACTTGCGTGGACACAATATGGCGGGGATATCCTCTACATTGAAACCAGCCTGTCGCGGGGCAATGGCAAATTAACCATCACAGGCAACCTTGGCGATGTGATGAAAGAATCAGCAACCATTGCATTGGAGTACATCAAAGCACATTCTGATGTACTGGAAATCAATCCCAAACTGTTTGACCATTGGAATGTTCATTTACACGTTCCTGAAGGAGCTATTCCAAAAGATGGTCCCTCGGCGGGCATTACCATGGCAACATCAATAGCATCAGCGTTTACCCAACGAAAAATACGACAAAAAATGGCCATGACTGGAGAAATTACCTTGCGTGGACGTGTTATGCCTGTTGGAGGCATCAAGGAAAAAATTCTGGCAGCAAAAAGAAGCGGTATCACAGACATTGTCATGTCAAAGAAAAATGAAAAAGACATTGAAGAAATTAAAGATATGTACAAAAATGGATTGCGGTTTCATTATGTTGACACCATCCTTGATGTGCTTGATTTTGCTTTGTTGAAACAGAAAGTAAAAAAACCCAGAGACATTTCGATTCCGGAACAGAGTTATAAAAATAGTTCCCGCGAATAATTCATGTAAAGGGGTTAGGAAAAGTTTCCCTCCTACCACCTAACACAGATAAACCTCGTAGATTGAATAACCAACGGGGTAAACTAAAAATCCTAAATTCTAATTTTTAAATACTAAACAAATTCAAATGATGAAAAATCAAAATTCAAAACAATATGACCTGGAACTTTTCTATTTGCCAAAAATGTCAGAACATTTGTTAAAAAACTTCCCAAAACTATTGCCAATATTGAAGATAGTAAACAACTAATTAAAGCATCAGGGGCGGTTGGTGCTAATTACCTTGAAGCAAATGAATTGTGAGCCCTGTCTAAAAAGTCAAAAAAATGAGAAATGCCACAAAGTCACGAAGACACCAAGAGTCACAAGTATTTGTATTGCAGTATTTTAAATTGTGAGACTTTGTGTCT
>JAYENB010000182.1:0-2515 GCA_034721855.1 Bacteroidota bacterium | reverse complement strand
TAGGAATACCATCTCATGAAAACATAAGAGGTAAAGATTATTATTTATAACTAAACTAAAAAAAAGGAACAGATTATGAACAACAATCAAACATTAGAAAAGATGAAACAAAGGAAGATATTAACTACAGACCTCAAAATTACGACATGCTACCATGAGTTAAATTAAACATTCTGAGGCCTTTAAACAATAATTGGACATTAGAAAATATAATTTACTATAAAATAATAAAATAAAATTTAATATGTAATATTTTATTTAAAATATTATAATTATCTTTGCCAAAATTTTAATGAAATGACAGAGATAATTACACAAAATACAGAAGACACTAATAATATGATGCCTGTAGGCAAGGGGATAGTAGTACTCAAGTTAAATAACCAAGTTCAGGTTTGGCGTAACGGTGGTTTTTTATTCGTAAGAGAATTGGATCCAAGAGAAATCACACCAGAATTTCGTTTGTTTGTTGTAGAACTAAATGTGCTTTACAATGCTCAAAAGACAAAGCTTGCCTCTGTATTTTCCTTATCACGGCAAACCTTAGACAACTGGATAAAATCCTATAATCTTTATGGCTTGCCCGGTTTGATCAATAGCACAAAAAACCAGGGCAACACCAACCGTACCAAGGGCAACAAAGCCAAGTTCCACGAATCAGCCAAAAGAATCGAAAAATTAAATAGTCAGGATACTCAAATGAGCCTTGACGACTCCTTGTTGCCTGAATCACAAAAGTTGGAGGAGCAGGAACAAGCCTATGCCACAGCGTTGGAACAATCATCGAATCGCTATGCAGGTGTATTTGCAATATTTATATTGTTGGTGTCCGAATTTAAATGGTTTAAATGGTTGACAGCATTTTACGGTCCATTATATAAAATATTCCAGATATTTGTACTGATGTGCGCCAAAAATATTGGTTCTATTGAACAACTCAAAAATGTCAATCTCAAAGAAGCAGGCGCCATAATTGGTCTGACCCGTTTGCCAAGTCTTCCAGTTATTTGGGACATGTTTTACCAAACGGCAAAGAATTGCCTGTCAAAAACCATGCTCAACTACTATTTTGCATGGCAGGTAAGTATTGGAGCGATAGGCCGCCGGTTTTGGTTTACCGATGGGCATGTTTTGCCTTACACCGGAAAAGAAAAAATGCACGATATTTACAACACCAAAAAGAGACAGCCTGAACCCGGCTGCGTTAACTTTGTTACCTGTGACGTCAAAGGAAAAGTTGCCGACTTCGAAATAAAAGAAGGCGGATCGAATCTGCGTGACCATATAGTTGGTCTGCACGACAAATGGAAAAATTATTTTTCCGTGGGAGGGTCGCCGGTACATGTCTTTGACAGGGAGGGAGATGGCTGTGAATTTTTTTACCGATTGATAAGCAGAGAGTGCCCCTTTGTCACGTGGGAGAAAAACACAGACAAAACCAAACTTGCTAACTTGCTGGAATCCGGTTTTCCCGGTGAAATATTGGTTAATAATACTAAATATCTTTACCTGGAAAACCAAAAAAAATTCACATACCAGGATGAAGAGGGAGAAAAACACAGGTTTGCATTGCGCCGGTTTTATATTATTAACACCTCCACTCAAAAGCGCACTTCTGGTTTAGCCTATAACGGTAACACGCAACTTACTCAACAAGATTGTGTCTATGCGATATTGAACCGTTGGGGGGCAAGCGAAAACACCTTCAAACACATGGGCAATCGTCAGCCAATTTCTTACAGGCCAGGTTTTAATCTGTTGTCAAGTAAAAATCAGTCTATCACAAACCCAAAGGTAAAAGAGTTGAAAAAAACAATAAAAACAACCGAACACAAATATCAAAAAAAATGCAAAGAATTGGCCCAATACGACAAAAATATCAATGCTTCTGGCAAGACAAGGTCTAATGATAAATATACCAAGTTAAAGTCCGAATTGGAAGTTCTAAAAACAACCATAGATGATTTGAAAAGGGAAAAATCAGTATTGCCTGAAAGGGTTGATATATCAGACCTTAGGGGTTATAAAAATTACAAGACACATGACAATGAAGGCAAGAATATGTTTGACTTTGCAAGCTCATTGGTATGGAATGCCCGGAAAACAGGGGTTGAGATACTGGGCCAATATTATCCATTTAAAAATGACCTTGTCGATTTATTTTATGCAATAATACATTGTCATGGCAAGTTAAGGATAAACGAAAAAGAAATCAAGGTTATTCTGGAACCATTGGAACAGCGATCAAGGAGGGCAGCCCAAATTGACTTTTGCAGGAGACTTACCGGATTAGGAGCAAAAACACAGGGAGGAAAAAGAATGATTATTCAAGTGGAAGATTAAAATTTAATAAACGTCCAAAAATACAACTAACTCTTATGAGGTCTGTAATAGAACTTTGTCGCCTATTTTTGTCGATAGTCGATACATCAAACGGTCATGGTTTACTTCATCAAAGAAACTCGCCATATCCATGTCAACCACAATATCTCTACCTGCTTCTACGTATTTGCCC
>JAYENB010000181.1:0-12956 GCA_034721855.1 Bacteroidota bacterium | reverse complement strand
ACCGCTATCAACCATTGTCGTTTTCCCGATTGAAATCTTCCCCTGCTTTCATGATCACACCCTGGTTTTTTTTACCGTCAATTAATATCTGAACCGGTTTATCAAATTCGATGTGCCTCAAATATTCATCCTCATAGACAGCTGGTTGTTCATTCAAGTATTCAACATGATAATACCCTTCGTCAATGTTGGTATTCACCGTAAAATATCCCACATGAAACGATGTTAAATTCTGAAAAAAGTGCGTTCCCTGTGAAGGATCTACATGATAATTTTTAATACCGGCTTCAACCATCACGCGGGCTGCTGAAATCTGGGCCCACCGGACAGGAATGCCAAGCCATGGGTCAATACTTCCCCACCTGCCGGGACCAATAAGAATGAATTTTTCATTTTTATCCTGTATCTCATCATTAATTTTCCCTATGATTTCAGCTACTTTCGGATTATTGGCAGGGTTAAATGTCTCCGGTTTTACATACACAATGTGTTTAATATCATCGTAAATCCCATTGCCCAATGCAGAATCGCTGACCATAATGGTTTTTTGTTTATCCACCTTTTTCAAGTCAAGGTTAATGGTTTCCTGATTATCCACAATGGGACGTATCTGCAGCAAATTAAATACATTTTCGATGGGTTCGTCCGGCACATTGAGACATACAGCAAATTCAATTTCTACCGGATTATTCATTTCCCGTTGCCCTATTTTTATCACATCTGAAATAATTTCCGCAAGAGGGATGTAATTATGTTTCAAAATATTGGCAAAAGAAACAATTGCCTTCCCTTTGCCTGACATTGAAATCCCGTCCCGTAACACATTGTCATTATAATCAAAGGTTGATACCACATGTTTCATCATATCATCACCCATGGCCGTTTTGATATCTTCTTTAATCAGGTTTACGCCGTCATCCGTATTGATGGTAAAGCTATCTTTGTTCATATCCAGTGCCAGGAACTTTTTCTGGGTTTCACGCAATGCCATACCAGTGCTGCTCAATTGCAATATTTTCCGGGAATGTTTGGGTGAAAAACGCAGGCACAATCCACCATCAACTACATATTGGCCAAGTCCAAATGCTAGGTTTACAATGCCGTCTTCACTTCTTTCTTTATCAATGGGATAGAAATTAATGGACCTGGCCACACCAGATATGGTAGGATAAAATATATCCCCATGACGTTTCCCGCATAATTCCTGTAAAACTACGCCCATTTTCTCTTCATCAATGACATTTTTTGTCACATTCATATACGCTTTACTGTCCTGAAAATACACAGAAGCATACACAGATTTCACAGCCACTTTCAACATATCAAGGCTGACATTGATGTCTTCATCAGAAGGAATCATATACGTGTTATATATGCCGGCAAATGGCTGGTAGTGTGAATCTTCCAAAAGGCTTGAGGAACGTACAGCAATGGGATTTTGCACCACTTCAATAAATTTCCGGAGGTCTTCAACAAGATGTTCGGGAAGTGTGGCTTCAACAAATTTTTTCAGAATTTTTTTATCATCAGTATCTTCGAGGGCAAATGTTAACAAATCGTTGCTTTCCATAAAATCATCAAACAGATCTGTGGTAATTACCAGGGTACGTGGTATGGTTACCAGCACATTTTCATAACGGTCTGTCAATTCATTTCTACTTATCAGGTTATCGATAAAGGCCAATCCCCGGGCTTTTCCACCAAGGGAACCATCTCCCATCCTGGTAAACATGAGGTATTCATCGTAATTCTCACGGTAGAATTTCGCAATGATCCCTCGGCCTTTGTTGTAACGATACCATGCAATGGCATCATAAATGTATTTTTTAATTTCTTTTGGCCCTGAGAAATCTTCAACCGTCGCAGAATGCAATATGTCTGCAATGGGAAAAAGCGCCCTTGCTTTCAGCCACCGTGAAAACTGATTCAGATCAGCATAATCCAAAATGGTTTTATCGGGAATATCAAAAATACACTCCTGCAGATCTTTTAGGCTGGACACCCTGGCAACTTCCTTGCCTGTATCCGGATCAAAAAAGATAAAATCACCAAAAGCAAAATATTCAGTTACAAAATCCTTGAGCTCATGCAAAAGTGTTTTAGAATATTTATGCATAAAATGAGCACCCAACTCACGTGTTTTTTCAAGGTTATCATAATTACTTGATTGCAATAGCATGGGAGTTAACTTATTTTCTTCTTTAATCATTTCAGCCAGGCGAAAACCCGCTTCCGGATCAAGTTTTCCTTTTCTGGGGTAACGTATGTCAGAAATAACACCCAATAAATTGTTTTTGTATTTTTCATACAGAAAAACAGCTTCTTCATAGCTGGTTGCCAACAAAATTTTTGGCCTGCCACGCATGCGCAACATTTTCTGATGTTCATTCAAGCCCTCCCGTGTAAATTGCTTGGCCTGCTGAATAAGAACTTTATACAATGTGGGAAGGTAAGAAGAGTAATACCTGACAGAATCTTCCACCAAAATAACCGTTTGAACACCCACATAATTCACGTCATACTCAACATTACGCTTGTCTTCAAGCAATTTGATGATAGCAAGCAAAATTGCCACATCTCCCAGCCATGAAAACACATAATCAAAAACCCGCTTGTCAATGGTTTCGAGCTTATCTGAAATTTCCCGTGAAAACGGCGACAAAACAACAATGGGGATAGTGGGATAGGATTCTTTAATGAAATATGACAGATCAAACGGATCCATATCTTCCACACTCAACATGTTAATCACCAGGTTGATCTTTTCCTGTTTCAATGTCACAATGGCATCTTCGGCGGTTGAAACCTGGATAATTTCAGGGGGATAGCGCAAGTTGAGAGACACATACTCGTTAAACAATTGCTCATCAATTCTGCCGTCTTCTTCCAGGATAAATGCATCATACCGGCTGCAGACAAGCAACACTTTATATATCCGCTTACTCATCAGCTTATTGAATGCTGTTTCCGTAAAATGAAATTTCCTGAAATGCTGGTATAAATAATTGTTCATGATGACAAGGCTGACTTGATTCACTACAAAAATACAATAGTGTTCAAAATGAACAAATGTTTTGTGACAAACTATGTGTTAATTTTGCGTTAGGCAAATGTTCAGCTCACAGCCGTATTATGCAACCATTCTGCTATCATGACATATCAATAAACCCGAAGCACTAATTTCTAAATCCTAACTTAGATAAACCTCGTAGGTTGAATAACCAACGGGGTAAACCGGAAATTCTAAATCCTAATTTTGAGCACGGTCTAAAAAGTCAAAAAAATGAAAAATGCCACAAAGTCACTAAGACACCAAGACCCACAAAGGACAGAATTACAATGCTTTAATCTTTGTGATACTTTGTGTCTTCGTGTCTTAGTGGCAAAGCAATGCCTTTTTAGACTGGGCTCAATTTTTAAATACTAAACAATATCAAATGATGAAAAATCAAACCTGTACCGACGAATGACGGTAATTCAAAACAATATGACCTAGAAGATAGAACTTTTCTATTTGCCAAAAATGTCAGAACATTTGTTAAATTACCAATATTGAAGACAGTAATCAACTAATTAGTGCTTGTCAATAGAGTCAGTGTCTGGGTCATAATGTTCAAGATCAAGGCTTGCGAAGTATTGGCAACCAGGAGTTTACTGGCGTAAATGACTGGTTGTCAATGCGAGCGTAACGCAGAAATCGGACATTATGGACGGACACTAATTAAGAAACACTATACTAATCATCAAATTCCGGTGTCACATCCATATTATCAAAAACAAATGCATACATATCGGCGTATTCATCAATGATTTTTTCGGTTGGTTTTCCAGACCCATGACCTGCTTTAGTTTCAATGCGTATCATAACGGGATTTTCACCCTGGTATTTTTCCTGTAAAGTAGCAATATATTTGAAAGAATGGGCCGGGACAACACGGTCATCATGATCGGCTGTTTTTACCATCACAGCCGGGTATTCTTTCCCTGGTTCAATATTATGCAGTGGTGAATATCCATACAGGTATTCAAACATTTCCTTACTGTCTGAGCTTGTGCCGTAATCGCTTGCCCAGAATTTGCCAATGGTAAACAAATGATACCTTAACATATCCATGACACCTACCGATGGCACAACTACCTGAAAAAGCTCAGGACGCTGATTGATAACTGCCCCCACGAGCAGGCCCCCGTTGGAACCTCCCATGACAGCAAGTTTATCTGAATTTGTGTAATCCTTGTTGATAAGGTATTCAGCAGCAGCAATAAAATCATCAAAAACATTTTGTTTTTTCATTTTTGTGCCTGCCTGATGCCATTCTTTACCATATTCTCCACCACCACGTAGGTTTGCAACAGCATACACACCACCTTGCTCAAGCCATATCAGGCGTGATATGGAAAACGATGGTGTCAAACTGATGTTAAAACCACCATAGCCGTATAAAATGGTTGGATTAGTCCCATCCAGTTCAATGTCTTTTTTGTGTACAATAAACATGGGTACTTTTGTGCCGTCCTTGCTTTCATAAAACACTTGCTTTGTCTCATATTTTCCGGCATCAAAATCAATTTGGGATGTCTGGTATAACTCAGATGTGTTGGTCTGAATATTGTATTTATAAACCGATGAAGGTGTGGTAAAAGAAGTGACAGTATAAAACGTCACCGTATCTTCTTTTTCTCCACCGAAACCATAAACAGTTCCCAAAACAGGAAAATCTACATCATACAAAAAGGTGCCATCTTTATCAAAAACCTTGACAACGGTATGGGCATCCTTCATGTACTTAGTGATGAGTTTCCCGCCGATGTATTTTACCGAACGCAACACAAAATCTTTTTCTTCAATTACCGTTTCCCGGTTTTCAGGTTCAGGATTGTCGGGATCAATAGCAATCAACCTGTATTTTGATGCATCATCATTTGTCATGACGTATAATTTCCCATCAATGTGATCAACCACCCAGTAATCATTCTCAAAATTTGTGATGATTTTTTGTATCGCTGATGGTTTATTTTGCAAATCTTTCAGATACAAGGCATTGCCTGATGTTGATTCGGTAGCAGAAATAATCAAATACTTATTATCATCGGTTGTACCAACGCTGAAACCCCAATCCGGGTGTGCAGGATCTTCATATACCAATTTGTCATTTGCCTGATTATCACCCAAAGCATGATAATAAATCTTGTTGTTCTTATTTTCGGCAGATAACGCCTTGCCTTCATTTGGCTCCGGATAACGACTGTAAAACAAACCATCTTCAAACCAGGTAACTCCTGAAAATTTTATCCACTCCAGTTTATCATCCAACACCTTGCCGGATTCAATTTCTTTAACGTAATATTCTTTCCAGTCGCTTCCACTCCTGGAAATGCCATAGGCCAGGTATTTGCCATCATCTGATACCGAAGTACCTGCCAATGCCACAGTACCATCTTCAGACAACTTATTCGGATCCAGCAATATTTTTTCTTCATCTTCAATGTTAGATTTATAATACAGTACAGACTGGTTTTGCAGCCCGTCATTTTTATACAGAAAATAATACCCTGCCTTATGATAAGGAGCAGAGATTTTTGGATAATCCCAAATTGATTTTAACCGTTGCCGGATGTCATCACGAAAATCAATGCTTTCCAGGTATGAAAAAGTAACTTCATTTTGTTTTTTCACCCATGCTTTCGTTTCCGGAGATGTGTCATTTTCAAGCCAGCGATATGGATCCGGCACTTCTGTACCAAAATATCCATCCACAACGTCTGTCTTCTTTGTCTCTGGATAATCCCAGCTCTTCTTGTCTTTTTTATCATTCATGCATGATACAAAAACGATAAAAACCATTAAAAATAAAGCTGTCTGTTTCATTGTATAAAGCTATTTGTTTCTTCAAAAATAACAAACAACCTATTATATCTCGTACGCTTAACAATATTTTAAGAATATTTTATACTATTTCTATCATTACAGAAGGAGTAACTACTCAGTGCTAAAATTAAAAAACAGACGCACACAATTTTCACCGCTAAGACGCCACCGTGTCCAGCGGTAAGTTTATCCGGCGAAGACGGACAGTGAAGACGGAGAAACGCTGAGAAATAACGATAGCAAGAAGGCACGATAGAGCGATGTTACGATATTACGACAGCATGAATTCACGATGGGGCGAGTTGGCGAGTTGGCGATGGCGTGATGGCATGATAAGGAGAAATATTCAGAACTCAGGAAAAAATAAAGGTATATCCCTTGAAATCTCATGCAATCATGCTTTCGTGACTTTGCGGTGAGGAGCTACTTTTGCTGACACTGATTAGTTACCAGAAGGAAAATAAAATCACAAATGTTCTTCAGTTGAGTTCAGGATCTTCGGGGAAATTTCGCCAAATTTTATATTTTGCATCCACAAAATTCAAAGAACGGCTCCATTTGGATTCACTATCGGAAAATACAAATTCACCGGGAACATCAGCCACAAGCCAGGCTCCATCATCTAATTCATCCTTCAGCTGGCCTTCGGTCCATCCTGAATATCCCAGAAAAAACATAATTTTGTCAGGTTTCAATACCCCGGCATGTAACATTTCTTTCACTGCTGAGAAATCGCCTCCCCACCACAGTTCATCAGTTACTTTTACTGCGCCTTTTATCAAATCACCATAAGAATGCAAATAAAACAACCTCTCTGTTTCAACAGGCCCGCCAAGGAACACATCAAAATCAGCATCTTTAAATTCAGGAAGCACCTTTCCTAATTTAATGCCTGCTGTTTTATTAAGTATAAGACCGGAATGTTTATTGCTGGTATCATCAACAAGAAAAGTCACTGAACGGCTGAATATAACATCAGGCAAAATGGGCTCCGCTATCAGTAACCTGCCTTTAACCGGATCCATTGTGGCGCCTTTTGCTTTGAATATGTCCATATCAAGTTTCATGCGCTGCAAGATACAACTTTTTTAAATGGAATCCTAAGCAAAACCCCTAATTTTTTCTTAATTATACATAAAACAAGTTGAGCAATACACATAAATAAACAGACTTAATAATAAATGAAAGACCACTACTGCCTAAGAAGCTTGCGAAAGATGGCTGTACCAATCACATCACCGTTTTTTATCCTTTGGGCGTGCCCCTTATTTCTAAGGTTGGGCGAAAAAACTTTACGAAAGTTTAGAACTTTTGTAAAGTTCAAAACCCCAACCTTAGAAACAAGGGTCGGTCTTTGCCTCCAAGCTGCTTTGCACCGGCTTGTGCCTGATACGCTGCCACAAGAGTTTCCGTTGGTCACTTTGTGGCAGCACAGGCACCACAGCCATTGCTTCAGCAGGCTTTACGGCGCCGCCCTCACGCGGGGGAGATGGCACGATTGAACGAAAGCACGATAGCATGATGGTACGATGGTGAGAGGGTGTGATAGAAAGAGGGTGTCAGGATACAGAAGACCGAAGTATAAAATGCCTGGTATTTTCACACCGAAAATTATGTTCTCGTGTATTCCATTTGGCAGATGATTGACTCCCCACTTCCGACTCCGGACTTCCGTCTTCTATCTTCCGACTTAATTATCTTAGAATTCTGTTAACATGATTGTATATTACCATACAATACCATATCTTCATGCCAACAAAAAATTGAATTAAACGATAACACTACATGATTATGAAAAAAACAATACTCGCTTTGTTGATTGGATTGCTTACCATTCCTACCTTCAGTCAAAACACAAAATTACTCCGGTTTCCGGATATTCACAACGATCAAATCGTTTTCAGTTATGCAGGCAACCTGTATTCTGTTGAAAAACCAGGTGGCATCGCTCGTCGTCTAACCGACCATAAAGGCTATGAAATGTTTCCGCATTTTTCACCTGACGGGTCAAAAATTGCCTTTACTGCCCATTACGATGGCAATACCGAAGTGTATGTCATGCCGGCAGAAGGTGGTGCTCCCACAAAAATAACCTATACGGCAACCCTAAGCAGGGATGATGTAACCGACCGCATGGGCCCCAACAACATTGTCATGGGATGGACTCCCGACGGGCAGCATGTCATCTTCAGGTCCAGGATGCGATCATTCAATTCTTTTGTCGGACAACTTTTTAAAGCACCTGTTGACGGTGGTTTACCAGAACAGATTGAAGTCCCCAGGGGCGGTTGGAATGATTTCCTCAACGATGGAAAACAAATGGTATATAACCGTGTGTTCAGGGAATTCAGAACCTGGAAATATTACCGCGGTGGCATGGCAGATGACCTGTGGTTGCATGATTTTACGGATCATTCGACAAAACGCTTGTTCGAAAATGATGCCCAGGATATTTTCCCAATGTGCATAAACAATAACATATACTTTCTTTCAGACAGGGACAGAACCATGAATTTGTTTGTCTTTGATATGGAAACAGAATCAACAAAAAAAGTAACGGATTTTACATCTTATGACATAAAATTCCCAAACCACGATGATCAAACCATTGTTTTTGAGCAAGCCGGAGAAATCCATTGCTTTGACATCAATACAGAAGAGATTACAAAAATCAACATCCGCATTGCTGAAGATTTTGCCAACAGCCGCACATGCATGAAAGATGCTTCTGTCCTGATCAGGGATGTATCCCTTGCTCCCGATGGAAACAGGGTAGTTCTCTCAGGCAGAGGGGATATTTTTACCCTGCCGGCAAAAAAAGGGGTAACCAAACGGCTGACAGAAACCAATGGTGTGCATGAACGTTCTCCGGTATGGAGCCCGGATGGGAAACACATCGCATACTGGTCTGACAAAACCGGGGAATATGAAATATACCTGCAGGACAAAGACAGCGAAAAACCGGCCAAAAAAATCACATCAAACAACGATACATACCCATATCAGCTCAAATGGTCGCCAGATAGCAAAAAAATCATGTGGAGTGACAAAAAGTTGCGTTTGAGGTACATTGATGTCGAAACCAAAAACATCACTGAAATTACAACGTCGGATTACGGAGACATCAGGAATTACACATGGTCACCGGACAGCAAATGGATAGCTTTTGCCGATGTGGACGAAAACCGCATGAACAGAATTTACCTGTACAGTACAGAAAACAAGGAAACAACCCCCGTAACAAGCAAATGGTACGATTCCTCAAACCCTGAATTTTCAACCTGCGGCAACCTGTTGTTTTTTACATCCAACCGCGATTTTAACCCCATATACAGTCAGACGGAATGGAATCATGCCTACCGGGATATGTCACGCATATACTACCTCACCTTATCTGAAGATTATCCCGATCCGCTTGGACCTCAAAATGATACGGTGCAGGTAAAAACAGATAAAACAAACAACAAAAATGATGACAAAGAAGAAAATACATCATCCAAAGACATCAAGGTGGATATCAAAGGCATTGCTGACCGTATAAATGTACTGCCTGTGGATGCAGCTTCATACTGGAGCCTGAATCACGCTGACAATAAAATATATTATATCCGGAAAAAATTAAAACACAAATCAAAACTCAACTATTTTGATTTTGGCAAGCGTGAAGAAAAAGAAATAGGTGAATCCATGGGATATACCATTGCTGCAAACCACAAAAAGATGCTGATCCGTAAATCGGGCAAATATTATGTGATTGACCTGCCTTCTTCCTCACCAAAACTAAAAGACCCGGTAGATAAATCAGACATGGACATTCAAATCAACCTGCACGAGGAATGGTCACAAATATTTCACGAGGCATGGCGGCAAATGCGTGATTTCTTTTATGCTCCAGATATGCACGGCGTTGACTGGGAAGCCATGAAGAATAAATACAAAGTCTTTCTTCCCTACCTGAATCACAGAAACGACCTGACCTACATCATCGGGGAAATGATTGGCGAACTCAACATCGGTCATGCTTATGTCGGTGGCGGCGACAGGGATAAACCCGAAAAAATATACACAGGTTTACTGGGGGCAGAATTTGCCAAAGACAAATCAGGGTATTTTAAGATCACAACATTACTGAAAGGCAAAAACTGGAATGATGAATACATAGCTCCCCTTACCGGAATTGGCAAAAACATCAGCGAAGGGGATTACATCATTTCCATCGACGGGCATTCCACAAAAAACACAAACAACATATATACTCTGCTCATCGGAAAAGCCGGAAAAAAAACGGTAATTGCTGTCAACGACAAACCATCTGAAAAAAACAGCAAAGCATACATCATTGAACCGGTAAAAGATGAGTCCAAATTATACTATTACCAGTGGGTGCAGGATAACATTGACAAAGTATCCCAAGCCACCAATGGCAAAGTTGGATACATACACATCCCCAATATGGTTACCGAAGGCCTAAATGAATTTGTCAAGCATTTTTACCCGCAACTGACAAAAGAAGCTTTGATCATTGATGACCGTGGCAACGGTGGTGGCAATGTGTCGCCTATGATCATCGAAAGGCTGAGGCGTGAGCTTGCCATGATGGGTATTGGCAGAAATGTAAAAGAACCCGGCACACGACCCAGGGGCATGCATGTCGGCCCGAAAGTGTTGCTTGTGGATCAGTATTCTGCTTCTGACGGTGATTTGTTTCCTTACCAGTTCCGAAAATATGACCTTGGCCCCATCATTGGCGTCAGAACATGGGGAGGCGTTGTCGGGATACGTGGTTCATTGCCTTTTGTTGATGGCGGCACACTCAGAAAACCCGAGTTTGCGCATTACGCAGCAGACACAAGTCAATGGATCATCGAAGGGCATGGAGTAGAACCCGATATCGAAGTGTGGAACGACCCGTGGAAAGAATTCAATGGTGAAGATCAACAATTGAATAAAGCCATTGACATTGTCATGAAAAAATTAGAAGACAATCCTCCGGTCATACCCGGCGTTCCGGATTTTCCGGATAAAAGCGAATAAGCTACCCTGATGAAGCAGCTCCTCGCTTAGCGAGGAGATCAAAAAAACATTTCCGGTGTTATCAATAAAGACAATGCGAATTTTATACTGTTTTTCGCATTCGCATTGGGGAACCCAAAATAATCAGTTAAAAATAGAGTGTGTGTAATTTTAGTTAATAAATAAAAGTCCATCAGGCTTATGGTTTATCATGGTACGAGATTTTCATAATGGCTTTGTCGGTATTTATATTATCCTTTTATCCAAAAGGTGCATACGGGAAACAATAATTAATCAAACTTCGGGTACAAGGTTATTTCCCTGATACCACCATTTTTTTGGATGCGATGGTTTTGCCATCGGCAACGAGGTAGTATGAGTACATGCCGGCGCTGAGGTCCTGGGCATACACAATGAGTTCGCCTGTGCCGCGTTTATGGATTTCTACCTGTTTTAAAACGGTACCGGTGTTGTCAATGAACACGAGACGTGCTTCTTTTACCGTTTCGGGTACCTGAAAACGGATGGTGGTTTGTTCTTTGAAGGGATTGGGAACATTTTGATTTAGCACAATGGCTTTCTGATTGTTCAATTTAACATTTTGAGAGAATGTTGGTTCGTTATTATTTCCTTTTCCGTCAGAACCATCATTATTAGCTCCCTTATCAGAGTCTCCGCAACAATCATCAACAACGGATGCAAGATCATTCATCTGTTGCTGCAAATGGTTTATCTCGGTTTGTTGTTCTTTCAGTGCTTCTACCAATACAGGAACAAGGCTTGTATAATCAATATACAGGAAACCGTTTGCGTCTGTTTTTACCACTTCGGGGAAAATGGGTTGTATTTCCTGGGCAATGATGCCAAAATTGGTACCGGGTTCCAGGTTACGTTCGGGGCTTTGTTCTGTATCCCATTCAAAGCTGATGCCATTGAGTTGCATGGTTTTTTGCAGAGCATCATCAATGTCATTGATGTTGGTTTTCAGGTTGGCATCTGAGAGTTTGGAATAGGATTGTGCTTTTTTTCTGTCGAAACCATAAGCGTAAAACACATACCTGATTTCAGAATAATCACTTTCGCCAAACGTGTTGTATGCTTTTACAGCCCAATATACCGTTGTATCATTTTTAATTGGGATTTTTGGATTTATAAGGGTATCAACAGTTGTTGCCGATTTAAACACATCAGACATATCGGCGGTATAGGACAAATCAATCCTATAAAATTGTGCATGGTCTGCTTTGTGCCAGATAAATTCCGGAATTTCTTTGGCTAATAAGATATCGTTGTTTTCCGGTG
Organism: Bacteroidota bacterium; assembly: GCA_034721855.1. Taxonomy (GTDB): domain Bacteria; phylum Bacteroidota; class Bacteroidia; order Bacteroidales; family ML635J-15; genus JAQIBY01. The sequence goes on along the minus strand of JAYENB010000181.1, from coordinate 772 downwards.
CAATGAGTACAGGAATTTCCGGTTTGGCAACAATTTCCTGGATGGTGTCGTCAAGTTCTTGTACTGCTTTTGTAAGAATAGGTGTAAGCTCAAGGTAATTCATACCTTTATAACTGATGCTATCACTAACTATATTACCTGCAGAATCCACTTTTGGTGGAATAACGCCATTTGATACCAATTCTGGAATAACTTGTTCTACTTCCTGTGATATTAAACCGTATTGCATACCACCAGGGAAATTCAAATCATAACTCGCAGTGTCATAAGTAAATGTCACCGGATGCAAATTACGTACTTTTTCCAATGCTCCGGAATAATCGGTAATATTTTCTTTGAATTGCTCGTCGGATGTTTGTACCAAATCACCATTCATTGTAAGTTCACCGTGAACTTCAACATCGCCATGAAAATATCCAGCAAAAACCGTACCAGAAGCTCTTAAACCATAATTACCGCCATAAAACCTACCACCAAAATTTTCTCCCCGACCTTCTACACCAATATTACTTCCTATTCCATAAACTCCAATATTATTACCAGCAGCACCTGCAGCAAAACCATGTACTCCAATATTTAGTTTTAGTGATTCTTCTGGATTTACAGCGTCACCTCTCACGCCAATTTGAAAATTTCCCGTTTCTAAACCATTGCTTGCAATACCATGAATTCCGATTTGGTCTTCACTTGAACTTGATAATCCACTTATGGCTATTGAACCTGGTTCCCCTGAATTTATCAACGTATTTATCCCCACATCATCATGTTCCTG
>JAYENB010000180.1:0-12984 GCA_034721855.1 Bacteroidota bacterium | reverse complement strand
TAGCTGTTCTTTCTTCTAAATCCCACTTTTTGTTATTAGTTTTATTGGTCATTTTTTAGATTAATTAGAGCAATTAGAAATTAGGTCAATTAACAGTTATTTAATTTTAAAATGTGAACAGTTACCTAATAAATATGCCTCAAATCTTTCAAAATCATCAGTAATATACTGATATTCTGTTTTAGATGTCAAACTTCCACGCTCATTAACGATAAACGGGGTTTTGTTACCATACTTTTTGCCATAATCAATGCGGTGCTGATTACCAAGCTGATAGTTTTTATCAAAAGCATCATCTGTACTCATATCCAGACCTTTCTCGGAGTGGAAAAAACATGGATGAAATTTCAATTCGGAAGTAAGGATTAGCTCAGAGTTCAGGACACATTTATCGCAGCCCATGGAACAACTAACATGTGAAAACTCAACAATTAGGCCTGTTGGAATATGTTCATAATAGCTTGTACGCAAATTTTCGGAGACGAAACGCAACTCATCTTTCAGAGTGCTGATAATAGCATCTAATGTGTAATGGTATTTGTAAAACTTTATCAGTTTATTGGTTATCAGCAATTCCAGAAATTTAATGGTTTTTACATTTAATTTAACTGCGGTATCAATGATGTCATGCAAATCCTCAATGTCAGTATTTAAGCCTTTCAGAACAACAAAATTCAATTTGGTAAAAATTTCATTCTCTGTCAGCAGTCGAATGTTTTGCTTAATTTTCTCAAAATGCTCTTTATCTTGCCGTTTAGGATTTGTGATTTTTAAATATTTTTCAGGATTTGTATGATGCAGCGAGACATTAAATTTTACTTTCCCTTTGTATGCTTCTACAGCCTTTACAATATCATCGTTTATCAACTGGGCATTGGTTGTGATACTGATATCCGGCTGAAAATGCTCCTGATTCAATCGATTTAATATGTTGATAATTTCTTTATACTTAATCAGTGGTTCTCCACCTGTAAAAGTAATATCATTATAACCACGTGCTATTGCCCGCAGGATTAATGCATAAACTTCAGCCTCTGATTTGCTTTTCCAACCTGCTTTCATATCCAAACCCTCCTCATGACAAAAGAAGCAGCGGTAATTGCATTTTTCTGTGAGGGAAATACGCAGGGTTTTAAGGTTCTCAAACTCTTTTTTCAGCCTATAGTGTGTATCTGAAATGTCAATTATCCGGTATTGATTGCGAAGCAATTCACTGATTTGCTCAACATCAGCCTTATCCACAGACAATTGGTGTGATTTGCTGCCGGATGCTATGGATTGGATTTGGTTTTGGTGAATTGAGTGCATGAAGGGTTAATTTATGACTTTATAAATTCATCAAACCATTGTTGAGCTATATCTTTACCGACCCATTTTTCAACTAGTTTCCAATCTTTTACTCCAAATTTTTTCCAGCGTTTGGGAGATCTTTGGATACAGCATTGGATGAATCTTTTTATTTGCGCAGCATTATCCCCTTCAATATACTTACCCCCTTTCGATTTGTAAAATTCTGAAATAATTTGCTTTCCACTATTGAAATCGTTTAAATCAACGGGAATATTTAAACCTTTTTGCAAAACTTTTTTTGCATCAATTTTGTCCTTACACATATTTTTCTGCCGTTTGGGATAATCTTCGTCATCTTTTAATTCAATTGCTTGTAAGTACTGATTATAGGCTTCTTTCCACTTCTCTTCTTTAAAGTATTTATCAGCTAATTTAACAGCATCTTTATAAGGTTTCAATTCTAATTCTTTTTCTTTTCTAAACTGCTCTTCTTTTTTATTTCGAATTATTTCTTGTTGTTTAATTTCTTGTTGTTTAATATCATCTATTTCATCATCAGATATTGTCCGGAATTTAATATTATTTTGCCGAAATGGCTGGAGATAAAGTCCCTTATCCTTTACCTTTTGAAAATCCTTAAGCTCCATATAATCTATCTCTTGATTCGATTCCATTGCTAAGCTTATAAGTTCACTAATATCCCAATTTTTTATTTTTTTTCTGATTTCAAATTCAAATTCTTTAATATAATCAAGTGAATTACTATAATTTATATTTATTTTCACCTTACCCAAACCAAAAGGTTTAGCATAACCTAAAGAATGAAATGTTTTATCAGTCTGGTTATGAAAAGTAATAGCCGAAAGAAGAGCTCCTATTTCTGCTTTTTTTAAGTTATGATAACGAATTTTACCTTTAAAAACAGTGCCCTTTGGTAATGGAATAAATTCAGTAACCATTTTTGATTTTTCTTCTATCAAATTATTGAAATTATTTTTTGTTTTATGAACATAATATCGTTTGAATCCCGATAATTCCGACTCATTATTGTAGGTGTTAAATTTGGATACCACTCCATTCCTTCCGAATTGTTTTAGATAAAAAGGAAAAAAAGAAGAACGGGGACTCCCCATAATAACATTTTCTTTTTTTAACGAATTCTCGTCTATATTGCTAAGACATTTCATGTGAGCAAAGAACACACGCCCCTTAAGTGTTTTTTCATGTTTGTTTTTATGATCATTATTCGTAGTCCCAAAAATAGTTTCTGACAAGTCATAATTAAACTTATCATTGTCTAACTGTTTTTGTCTATATGTAATATAAGGCTTTAAATCTTTCACTGAATATTTCGTAGGTTGCTTATACATAAAAGGAATGCCAAAATCTTCAACAACTTTTTCTTTCTCTTTTTTTCTAAAAAAAACAGGAATACCAGCATTAACATTTCTTTTTAGATATGTCCAATCTTCTAGTTCATCATTTTTATTATGTCTGTTAACAAATAAGAAATCTTCATAGTCTTCTGGTTTTATCTCATACCTATTTTGGGGATTATTTAAAATTTCATTCTTATTCCCAGTAAAAACATATTCTGATTTACGAGCTGTCTTATTGTTATAATCAGAAGCTTGTCCTACGCAAACAATATGACCCAAGAAACTTTCAAAATCACTATTAGTAAATCTTACGTATTTTAACTTTTGAAATTTACTTACCCAACTTTTTTGTTTATCATTTTCGTCCAACGGATGCTCTTCAAATGTATAGGTTTTGTTATAATCAATATTAAATGTTTTGTACTTATACCTAGCTGTACGTGCTGAAAAATCATCATCCAACTTTGCCTTACCTCCTTTTTTGAAATAATTTTCAAAATCAGTGTCAATTTTGGAATCTAAATCTGTATGCCTTATTTTAAAAGGTTTTCCACAATCATAAATATAATGTTTACCATCTTGATAAATCAACCATCCAGCATTTATTTCAGCTTTTTTGTCTTTTAGATCATACCCTTCATCAACAACAATTCCTTTAGGTTTCATTATTTGCCTGACTGAATGCCTATGATTTTGAATTTGGGACAAACGAGACTTTGATATTATCTCCAACACATTCCGAATCATTCCTTTTAGCGAGGAGCCGGGGATAAAATATTGCTTTTTACCATTGCGCTCTAGGTTTGAAAATTCCAGATAGCGTTCAATAGCTTTCCGCTCTTTATCCGTAGGATTTGTTAATTCTCCTTTTTTATATTTTTCATGAATCTCTGCATCCATTTTTGAGTGCCCATTGCGGATAAAAATGGGCGTTTCGGCTTTTATGGTGAGTTCAATTTCCCCACTTTCGCCATCGGAAAAGGGAATGTCCTGGCTTACTTGTTTTGCCCAATCTGGTTTAAATACGTCTTTTTCTTCGGGTGCCGGAACAAAATTATATACGGATTTTACAGTCATAACACTCTATTTTTTATTTTTCAAAACCTACAAATACCAATGCTTTCATGGATAAATACTCCCAGTCTTCGTTTACCGGGTCTTTTTTGGGTTGCCAAATTTGTTTGAGTTTTAATTTTGACACATCCCCAAGTCGATGAGCATAATAACTTTCCTCCTTACATTCTGCATCATTTTCGAGCCTTTTCAAATCAAATTCATCAATATGCAACTCGTCTGTATGGCGAATCATAAGGGAGATTTTTTCTTCTTTATCGTAAAGCATACCTTCCACGGGAAAGACTTTTTCGGGTTCTTTAGGTAAGCTGCCATTTACGATTTCAGGCTTATCTTTATCAGAATACCAAATATATCCCTCATAATTGCGAGGCGGGATTTCTTTCAATGTTTTGTATCGTTTATGCATTGTCATAGTCGTATTTGAGTTCATTATTTACAAATAATTTTCCTGTAAACATGCCATGGCCTTTGGTGGTCATGCCGCCCAGAGGTAAAAGTCCGGAGCACATATCTTCTAAAGCTTTTTCAAATGCATTAATGATATTGGCTTTAATTTTTTCATTATCAATGTCTTTATCCTTATCCTTGATTTCAAAATCCTCAAGGGTGATTTCCAAGGTGATTTTTTCGTCTTCATTTTTAAGATAAGCCACTTTTTCGCTGAATAAGGCACCATCAATGGCACCTCCGGTAAAGCGGTCTATGGCAACATGATTAAAAATCTTGTCGGCTTTGGCATTATTGACAAAAACATCATTCAGGATGATTTTGCCACGGTGAGCTTCTCTATTTGCGGGCACTGGTTCCGGTCTTTTGCTAGCACCTTCTTCTGCCCCAAACAGTTCAAAAACAGCATCGTTGTTTATTCCAGTATAGAGTTCTGCAATCTTTTCGAAATTAGCTCTGTTTATTTTATCTGCTTTCACATCGTTCATTTCGTTATAATGAAAAGCTGTCCGATGCCTAAGCGCCCCTTTAATGGATGAAGCAGGTATCAGAACTTTTTTTTCACTGACCCCGGAAATGGAGCCGTTACCATCATAGATAAGAACCTTTTCTCTTTTGGGCACCTGATCAACCTCATCATCTCCATAACCGGCTGAGAACATAAAAAAGTCATCGGGTTTTAATTCCAGTCGGTAGTGCTTAAGGATATTTGCTCCCTCAGACACAACAATGGATGCCCCATTTTCCATTGGTGCATTTAATGATGGGTCAAGATTCAGGTATTTTTCAAAATCTGAGGCAGTACTCAAATCAAATGATCTTACTAAAGCGTTATGCACCTTCAAACGCCCATAACCATTGCGCGTACCCTGCCCGATACGAAACAGAGGTGAATTAAGTTCGCTGAGTAGCTTTTCCCATTGTGGTTTGTCTTTTTCTGTTCCCTTCAACTCCATTTCAAACACAAAGCGGCAACCTTTATACACCACTTCATTGTCAAATAAACCGCTTTGTTCCTGATCAGCCACACCATTGTGATTGATACGCACATGCTGCCTGTCGGGTAAATCGGAAAAATAATTGTTGCGAATATCCTTTTGACTTGACGTAATTTCAAGACCTTCTGCAATAGTGTTGTTTTTAGTTATCAGATAAGCAGAGCTGATCAAAAGTCTGGAACCTTTGCCTTCTTTAGAATTTTCTTTTTGATAACCAAAAAGTTCGCCCCAGTCCACATTATTTTCTTTATCTTCCAACGCGTGTCTGAGCACACCGGTTAAACTTGTACCCGGAATCATCGGGAAACCATGATGATCAAGTTGCACAATGGCATCTTTTAGCAAAGATGCATTGCCGGAACCAACAAACAAAGGCGTATCTGCTTCCAAAACAATGCGTGCAATGTATCTGTGAGTCAATTTATCCATAACTTATTTTGATTTATTACTGTCTTTATACTTGGGAATTTCGGCTGCCAGTTTGGCAACGAACTCAGTTCCTAAATTTTTGTTTTTATCTATTACTTCAAAAAGTTTGTTTCTGCGAGAACCACCTTTCTTATCCCAGACTTTTTCCGCAGCAACTCCATGCATGAGATAGCCATTATTATTCTTTGTTTTTTTGTGAACTTCGCCAAAAAGTTCAAAAATCAACTCTTCAATATCCTTTTCTTGGGTAGCCATGCTTCGTATTTCACCCCACTGGCTGTTTGAAATATCCTTATCAAAAAACATCTGATAATCATCGGAAGTTAATACATCATGTATCTTTTCTCCAATTTCTTTTTCTTCATTAAGTTCTTTTCTTTTAGCAGCTAACAGGTTGCCAAGTTTTGTATGAGTCAGAACTTTGTCGGTTTTATTATCACTATTCTCATCGTTGCCTTTTTTAATGTCCTTAAATTTAATGTCAGAGATACCTTCTTCATTAAAAACCAAAAACTCCGGATTATATATCACGCGTCCCATGCCTTCAGCCTGATATTCACCTACTGATGTTGGTAAGTCATCAATCGACACCTCCTCATCTAAATCAAACACCATGACAGAGCCTTTAAGAATCACATTTCGCTGGGTATCGGTGGTATTTCGTTTGCTGTTCCAGGGGGAGTACGTGTGGGTCCGAATTTGGGTGTCTCTGAGATTAGGGGTGGCAATATTTTCGAGATTAAAATCTTCCAGTTTGGGAGTTAGGCAGGGCTGTCCGTACTCATTCAGCAAACACAAATTGCTTGCGGCATACACCACAAGCTGTTTATTTTTTTGTGTATGCTTATTTTCAACTATTTCCGGTTCATTTATTGCTTTAATCTCAACCCGCCCGAATTGTGCAGTTTTGGACTTTCCAATGCGGTGTTTTCCCTCCAAAATGTCTTTAACCTCATTTTTCTCCTCCTCTGTTACCTTATTGCTAAACTGCAAACTAAAAATAAAAGTCTGGCCTTTTTTCAGAGCATCAAACCCAAACATTTTGCTATCGGCAGAACGCCTTTCTTTAGGATCATAAGCGGATTTCAGGTAAAATGCTTTTTGTGGTTTGGAAATAAACTCACCTCTCTTATTGAAAAAACCAACCCGTTGTTGCTTGAGTTGAATACGATTATTTTCAACTATAACAGGCTCTTTCTGCCATTTACTTTTTTTCGGCAATCCATGATGGACATAAACCTTGCCTTTTTCCAAATCAGACTTTAGCTTATCCTGAAAAAAGGCAAATGGCATGGCATAACCAGGAGCATCCTTGATTGCCGGCAGGGCATCTCCATAGGACAGATCGCCGGTATGACAAAGTTTAAAAATGTCAACGCCGTTGTTTTCTTCATAAAGTTTGTTTGCCACAATACCAAGAAAATTGCTGCCCGGGATGTAATCAAGGCTTTCCATATTGCCTTCAGTAGCAAGTGATGCATTGAGCACCACATCATCAATCAATATACATTTAAAATATTGTTCGTTCATAATCAATCTTATTTACAAGTGATTTTACAACGGCCGAGGCCACGATTTCGGTTAACACCCAGATGCCGGGTCCATTTTATCGCTTTTTCCAAAACTTCTTTGTGCTCTAAGTGTTCGTACTCAATTTCACCTTCAAGCACAAGCGGCATACATACTTCCATGGTTCTTAATGATCCTTTTTCTGCAACACCTTTTTTATTTATTTTGGTTGATGCAATGTTTCGGTACAAATGCTCCTGCAATTTATTAGAAACAATTTCTGTTCGTTCTTTATCAGGCAACTCAGCATTAGTAAAAAATGCACTTCCTTTTTTACTGGGCACACTCACTTTCTCTTTGTCTTTGTTCTCAGCATCTTTACCCATAAGAGCAACGATAGCTTCAACATCAGCCTGACCAAGCTCTGCCATTTCCCTTAATGCGTCTTTAAGTAAACCTTTTATAGTCTTGCCAGGTATATATGGCAAATTATCATCATCTTTAAGCACCAAACTATCAGCTTCTGCCCCTGAGTCCAGACCGGAACCAACGTGCCAATCGGATAAAAATTCTATTTTATAATTCATGTTTTCCATAGTATTTATGCTTTGAAGCCATGTAAATGCAGTGCATCCATGATAATTGATTTATTTATATTGTTTTCTTTGTCAAGTTTTAATTGTTTTGACAAGTTTGACAAGTTTAAATCTTTATAAAAGGTTTTATTTATGCTTTCCATGCGATTGAGCATGAATTTTGCTGTGCTTTTGTTTTCATACAACTCTGAAATAAGGCTGCGTAATTTTGAAACCGGTTTATCTTTTTCATTGGTATTCTTACCGAGCTTTTTAATAATATTATTCAAATCTTCCACTGAATAATAACCTTCATTCTTTTCACTTTCATGGATAAAATATGGTCCGGCATTAAAATCTATTCCAACGCTTCTAATCCGATGCGTACGTTCTTGCATGTCTTCTAGTTTTTCCGTAAAGGAAGATTGTACCTTATAAAACTGCACAGATGATGGCGGATTATCCTTTGAAACTGCTTTAGATGCTTTTTTTGCCCGTTTTGCCAATTCTTCTGCAAGGTTTACACCATAATGAAAGGGATATTTTTCTTTGATGTAAGCAATACCGGCACAAGCAGTCAATTTTGAATTTATGCCGTTAAAATTACCAAAAGTTTTTTCAGTTTCATCTTCGAACTGTTCAAGAAAAATCCTTGTAAACTCCCATGCAAGATCAGCCCGTATCACAACCGTTAAATCATCACCACCAAGAATGATAGGACGAAAAGGATAATGCTCTATTTTAGTGTTATTTTTCTTTTCTGCCATGTAGGCATTGAGTACAACTTCGTCAAAAGCATTGTTTGCAGCCGTCTCTGTTGCCTTATTGAGTTTTTTGGAAAATTCTTTGAGTTGCTCACTTGCATCACCTGTGTTTTTCTTGAACAAATTTTGCATTTTATTTCCCAGGCTATTGCCATCAGCATGCACAACGGCCATCCAGCCACTTTCTTTACCAGCAGTTAAATCACTAAAATCCTTTGGAAAACGGGCAATATTGTTTTGAGAAAACTTTTCTGTCAGCTTATCCGATTTGTTTTCTATTGCATCTTCTTTTTCCCAACTTGCTTTGTCTATGTATTTCTGTTCATTGCTTCCTTTATTATGAGGATAAGCAACCCCGCCGGTTCTTCTGTCACGCTTTAGAGCCATAAATCCACTTTCCACAGGCATTTCAGGCATATTTCGTTTTATACGTAATTTGCTTTCCAATTCATCAAGCGTATCATTTGTTAAATCTTCATCTTCAAATACCACAATTGCCTGACTTAGTTCCAGACCGGGATATTTGCTTGCAACAAATTTCGGGAAATATTTAAAGATTTTTTTTGCATTATCTTCATCCAATCTCAATTTAATACTACCTGCGGCACGCATTATTATATCATCTTCAGAGATAGTTAGGTTGATACCACGTTGAAAAGTATCAAATTCCTCCTCAAACAAAGCATCAACAATTTGGCTTGCACCCGCAATTTCACGCAATTTATTTGTCTTAAAAATAAAACTTTGTATTCCCTGTACACTGGCACCGTAAAGAATTTTTTTCATAAACTCAGTTTTTCACAATTATAGGCTTATTAGCGGCAGTCTATATGCCAAAAACAATTTCTGCAACTAAAACCATTTATTTTCGACAGATAAAATAAACAAATACATTTGATAAATACAAACAATTTTGCTTATTTTTATGCCTTATGAAAAACATTCGCATATTAAGCATCAGGTTTACAAACAAAATGAAGATAGATGAAATGTCGTATCTACGGGGAGCCATCAACCAAAAGCTTTCAGATGCGCACATTGATTTTCATAATCATCGGGATGACGATAAGCTAGCATACAGATACCCCCTTATTCAATACAAAATTATTGACAATAAAGCCTGTTTGATTTGTTTAGGACATGGAACAGAAAGCATACATTCATTTTTTAAGGTTCAGAATTATGACATCAACATAGGCAAACGCACAACAGAACTCATTATTGATGATATTAAAATCAACAATCATGTAATGAGATTTAAAGAAACATACTTCACATACAGGATTCATCACTGGCTTGCCCTGAACGAAGATAATTACAAAGCATACATGCAACTACGGGATGAAAATGAAAAGATTTATTTTCTCGAAAATATTTTGACTGGTAACATCTGGAGCTTCGCTAAAAACATGGATTTTGAAATCCACGAACGCATACGCCTATGTATAATTGACATAAAAAAGGAAATGGTTAAACCATATAAAGGCACAAAGATGCATGCCATCACGCTGGATTTCAGAACGAACCTGGCATTACCGACAGACATTGGCCTTGGTAAAGGCGTGAGCGTCGGTTTTGGTATTTTAGCACCAAAAAAGAATTAATTTCCATGCCATTCATCAAAGCCACATACAATCAATTTGTAAGCGACATTAAGAGCCGGATTAAAGAAGCTCAGTACAATGCCCTGAAAAAGGTTAATAAAGAATTGATTGCTCTGTATTGGGATATCGGCAAAATGATTGTTGAAAAACAAAAAGAATATGGTTGGGGAAAATCTGTGGTTGAAAATTTATCAAAAGATTTGCAAAATGAATTCCAGGGGATGTCAGGCTATTCATCCAGGAATCTCTGGTTAATGCAGCAGTTTTATTCTTCATATATTGATTATCCAAAACTGCAACCACTGGTTGCAGAAATATCCTGGTCTCATAACATATTGATATTTAGCAAGTGTCATGACCATTTGGAACGTGAGTTTTACATAAGAAGTATAATTAAGCATGGCTGGTCAAAAAATGTGCTAAAACATCAAATAGAAGGGAATGCCTATCAAAGTCTTATGTCGGGGCAGTCAAATTTTAATGATAAATTACCTGAAAAATACAGAGATCAGGCAATTTTGGCAATAAAAGATAATTATCAGTTTGATTTTTTAGAATATTCCGATAAACACTCAGAGTATGAGTTGGAGCAGGAAATCATTAAAAACATTCGCAGCTTTTTGTTGGAAATGGGTCATGAATTTAGTTTTATCGGAAATCAACACCGTATTGAAATTGATGAACATGAATATTTCATTGATTTGTTGCTTTTCCATAGAAAATTACAAAGTCTTGTAGCAATAGAGTTAAAAACCGGCCAGTTTAAGCCCGAATATGCAGGGAAAATGCAGTTTTACCTTTCGGTTTTAAATGATAATTACAAAATGAGTAACGAAAACGATGCCATTGGAATCATTGTTTGCAAAGAAAAAAACAGAACCATTGTTGAATATGCATTAAAAAACAGCAAACTAGCTATGGGCGTAGCTACTTATAGTATGCACAATGAATTACCTAAATATTATCAGGATATGCTTCCTTCACCGGATGAAATCGCAGAAAAACTAAAAATGATTTAAGCTTAAGAACCATGACCATCCTCGTATCCATCATCTCCGAACAAAGCCTGCCGAATTATTTATTTATTAAAGAATTTCAGCAGCAGGCAGATATTTTTTTGTTTATCACCACCAAAGACATGGAGAACAATGGAAAATCCGCAGCATTGTATGAAACTGCCAGCATTGATAACAGCAACAGACGGAAAATAACAGTGGATGAAAACGAGTTATATCTAATTCAACAAAAGCTGGATAAACTGGGCTGGAAAAACAACCCAGACAAGAAATTCATTGTGAACATTACCGGTGGCACAAAACTGATGTCAAATGCGGTTTATAATTATTTTAAAAAACTAAATAGCCGGTTTTTCTATGTACCTTTTGGTCAAAACGCATATCAGGAGTTACTTCCGGAGCAAGCTGTACAGAGAAAACGTTTTACGTATGCAATAAGTCTGCATGAATATCTGAGTATTTATGGTATTTCATACGCTGAAACAGAAGATGTAATACCACAAGCGGTTTGTGAGCATGTATTTAAGTCATATCAAGCCGCGGGCTTTGATAAAAGCCGTTTCCCCTACCCTGCCTTGCGTCGTCTGGGTTACAAGGCGATAAACAACAGCATTGGGACCTGGTTTGAAAATATGATGTATCATCGCATACGTGAAAGCCTGCATTTAAGCGAGCATCAAATAGGATTGAATCTTGAACTTTTTGACGCAAAGGAAAATGACAGCATTTTTCAGCATGACAATGAAATTGACATTGCCTTTGTGCGTAACAACCGCATCCACATTATTGAGGCAAAATCAAGCATAGGTAAAAACAAGCTGAATATCAGCAACCTGTATTACCATTTTTACAAGCTGGCAGCTATAAACAAGCGTTTTGGTCTAGCATCACGGGCTTTTGTGGTTTCATTAACGGATATTTACACAGAAAACCAAAAACGTTTGGAAAACATCAAGCAACGTTGCAGGATACTGAACTTGCAAGCACCAATGGATCGTTCAGACATTGATAACAAGCATATATTTACACAGAAAATTAACCAAATCACGAAATAATTATGGCACGAAAAGTATTTTTATCTATTTTAGGAAAAGGGTATTACAAGCCCACAAAGTATTATTTTGATGGAGAAAAATCCAATGCTATAGAAACAAATTTTATACAGGAAGCATCACTAAGACATTACCCACAAGATAATTTTGATAAGATTTATATTTTCCTTACTAAGGATGCCAGAACGTTTAATTGGGAAAATCCTGCATGGAGAAAAGTGTTTCAAAATTCAAAATTTAACTCAAAGCCGGAATACGAAGGGTTATCAAAAAAACTAGAAGATTTCAAAAACATTGAAACCATAGATATTGATGATGGCAATAATGAAAGCGAAATATGGTCAATATTTGAAACCATATTTAAAGAGCTCAATGAGGGAGATCAATTGTATTTTGATATTACCCACGGTTTTAGAACCCTACCAATGTTGCTCATGGTTTTGATTAATTATTCCAAGTTTCTTAAGAATATTGAAGTTGAAAAAATCACATACGGTAATTGGGAAGCACGCGACGAGAAGAATAATTTTGCTCCAGTTATTGATGTGACATCTTTTTCAAAGATTCAGGATTGGACAAATGCCGCAAGCGAATTTATTAATGGAGGGTCTGCTGAGCAGTTTGTTAAGTTATCAAAACAAAATATCGCACCAGTTATGCGAGAAACTAAAGGGCAGGATTTATTTGCTAAAAACTTAAATTTTATAACAAATGAATTACCGGGTTTTATTTTAAATATCCAAACCAATCGCGGCAATGAAATTGTTAGTAATAAAAAAGGAAAAAAGATTAATGATGCAATCTCTAAAATTGAATCTGATACCTTTACTCCAATAACACCAAT
>JAYENB010000179.1:0-13157 GCA_034721855.1 Bacteroidota bacterium | reverse complement strand
AATTCCGGAACAGCAACTGCAATCATTCTAATAATTAGTTTTATTGGTCATTTTTTAGATTAATTAGAGCAATTAGAAATTAGGTCAATTAACAGTTATTTAATTTTAAAATGTGAACAGTTACTTTGTAACTAATAAATATCAACAAAAGTAGCTCCTCACCGCAAAGCCCCCACACCTAAGTTTATCCCGTGAAATTCCGAAGAAACATTTCACTAAGATTAGATGTGATGGGCAAAGTCATGATAGCACGATGGCACGATAGCGAGATGATATATGATTAAATAGGATTTTCATAATTTCCATCGGTCTGGATTCGTGTACATAGTGATTAATACCGATATGTGTTCTTATTTCTTCCATTTCGTTCTGTCGTGCTGTCGTGCTATCTCGCAATCGTGCTATCGTTTTTCCCATTTCTCAGCGTCTTAGCGGTAACAGCCGGTAACAATTGCTTGTACCTGACTATTTACCTTGATTTTTGTTTTGCATAATATTTACAATACGCTTTCAAGCCGCATTTACTGCATTTGGGAGACCGTGCTGTACACACATACCGTCCATGCAATATCAACCAGTGATGTGCATCGGGCAACATATTTTTAGGGATATATTTTAACAATTGCTTTTCCGTTTGCAGCGGTGTTTTTGCATTGGTACTAAGACCAATTCGCTCTGCTACCCTAAAAACATGGGTATCAACTGCCATGGTCGGTCTCTTAAACGCCACAGACATAATGACATTGGCGGTTTTCCTGCCCACACCGGGTAAGCTTTGCAATGCTTTTGAGTCACTAGGAACTTTCCCGTCAAAATCCTGTACCAGTTTTTCAGACATCCGTTTCAGATATTTGGTCTTGCTGTTGGGATAAGAACACGATTTTACATACGCATAAATTTGCTTTTCAGTGGCTTTTGCCATGGATACCGCATCAGGAAAAGCATGCAACAAAGGTGGTGTAATGACATTTACCCGTTTATCGGTACACTGGGCCGATAAAATTACAGCCACAAGCAGCCCAAACGGGTCATGATACACCAGTTCGGTATCCACCACCGGCATTTCTTTTGCAAACCATTCAAAAACCTTACAATACCTTTCTTTTTTTATCATACACTAAGGTGTTAGGGGGTAGGAGTTAGAAAAAGTTTCCTTCCTAACCCCTTATCTTGACTTTATTATTCTAATTTTCAAGCTGTGAACGGTTACAGATTATTACCCATGTGTCAATCAATCATTTTTCTGAACTCATTTTCGCTGATGATTGAAATGTTATGTTTTTTGGCTTTTTCGAGTTTTGCCGGGCCGATGTTTTCTCCTGCCAGTAGGTAATCTGTTTTGGAAGATACAGACTGCACACTTTTACCGCCATGCTTTTCAATAAGTGCCTTCAATTCGTCCCGCGAATGATTTTCAAAGCTGCCGGAAATCACAATTTTAGCACCATTGAGTTTGTTTGTGATTTGCGTGTCTGATGGCTCAGCTTTCAACTGCAATCCATGCTCCACCAGTCGTTCCACAATCTCCTGGTTTGATGGTAAGTTGAAATAATCAACCACAGATTGCGCAATGGTTCCACCAATTTCATCAAAGGAGGCAATTTTTTCTTTTGAGGCGGCAGCAAGTTTATAAATATCAGGAAAAGCTTTGGACAATACCTTGGCAGTAGTTTCTCCTACATAGCGTATTCCCATGGCATATACCACACGGGGATACGGCACTTCTTTGGCTTCCTGTATACCATCAATAATGTTCTTTGCAGATTTTTCCCTGAACCGGTCAAGTTTTAAAATATCTTCTGCTTTCAGTTCGAATAAGTCAGCCACATTGCGTATAAGCCCCTCACGGATAAACAGATCCACAGTTTCCTCACCAATGCTGTCAATATCCATGGCTTTACGGCTGATAAAATGCTTAATTTTCCCACTTATCTGTGGCGGACATCCATTTTCGTTGGGGCAGAAATGCTTGGCTTCACCCTCTTTGCGAACAAGTTCAGTACCACATGCCGGGCATTTGCTGATAAATTCAATGGGTTTGGTGTTTTCATTCCTGTTCGCCACGCCCACAACTTTAGGAATAATCTCACCGCCCTTTTCCACATACACATCATCGCCGACATACAGGTCAAGCAATTTTATCTGGTCAGCGTTGTGCAATGATGCCCGCTTTACCGTTGTTCCGGCAAGATATACAGGTTTCAGGTTGGCTACGGGCGTTATTGCACCGGTGCGCCCCACCTGGTAATTAACCGATTCAAGCCTTGTAACAAGCTGTTCAGCCTTAAATTTATACGCTATGGCCCACCGTGGCGATTTTGCTGTCATGCCGAGCTCTTCCTGCATGGAAAAATCATTCACTTTCAATACAATACCATCAATGTCATAGGGCAGTTTTTTTCTATTTTCATCCCAGTAATCAACAAAATCAAAAATATCATTGTGATTATTTGCTAATTTCATGTTTTCAGGCACCCTGAATCCCCACATTTTAGCAAGTTTCAAACTGTTATAATGTGTTTTGGCCGGCGTATCACCCGCCACCATGGAATAAAGAAAACAATCCAACTTACGCTTAGCCATTTCAGCGGATTTCTGCATTTTCAGGCTTCCGGCAGCGGCATTTCTTGGATTGGCAAAGGGTTCTTTGCCTTCTTTTTCTCGCTGAGTATTCAATTCATCAAAAACAGGCCGGGGCATGTAAATTTCACCCCGAATCTCGAACAGTTCAGGGATATTTTCACCCTGAATTTTTAGCGGCACAGAATGGATAGTACGCACATTATCGGTAACATCATCACCCTGATAACCATCACCACGGGTAACAGCACGTGTCAACACTGCTTTTTCATACGTCAGACTGATGGATACGCCGTCATATTTCAATTCACACACATATTCGGGGTCTTGTCCCAATCCTTTATGAACACGTTGCAGAAAGGCTTGCAACTCTTCTTTTGAATAGGTATTATCAAGCGACAGCATGGGAGACCTGTGTTTTACCTGTTCAAATTCCTGGTTGATATCACGGCCTACGCGTTTGGACGGAGAGACCGGGTCATCATATTCGGGATGTTCTTTCTCCAGTTTTATCAATTCATGCATCAACTGGTCATATTCAAAATCTGAAATTTCGGGTTGAGCATCCACATAATATTTTTTATTGTGGTAATGCAGTGTTTTCCGCAGTTCTTTTATTCTTTTTCCGGGGTCTTGCATCTGTATATAATATGTTAATAACGGTTAATAACGGTTAACAACGGTTACGAATTAATCATATCTTACATAGTTTTACTCACACAATAACTTCTTGTTACACCGATATGTGTTCAACCCTGCCTGCCACCAACAGGTTGGCATATTGCCTGACGGCAGTCAATACCCGGCAGTCAGGGGTGTAATTCCAAGCTAAATACAAATATTGTTTAAAGATAAAATTTTTCAGAGATTTGCACAAGAAATGTCAGCGTAAATTCTCACTGCAGTTACGGAGAAACGCAAAGTCACGATAGCACGACTGCACGATAGCACGATTGCATGATAGCGTTAACAATTGTTTGCACCAAAATAGTAACACATAATCTTATGGAAAAAATAAAAAACAAAATGGCAGAAAAGGGGTTTTATCATTGTTTTGGTTGCTCTCCCGACAATCCCAAAGGATTAAAAATGGAATTTTATAAAGATGATGATGAGATTGTCTCATATTTTGCCCCCTCATGGTATTACGATGGCTGGGACGGCATCATGCACGGTGGGATCATTGCCACACTTATGGATGAAACAGGCGCCTGGACAGTAATGCATTTATTGGGAAAAACGGGAGTCACTACCACCTTGACTGTAAAATACAAACGACCTGTAAAAACCCTCAACGGAAAAGTAGAAATCCGCGGAAAGATAGAACACATCCGGCATAACATCGCACACATCAAAACGGAATTAAGGGACAATAACGGCAACTTATGCAGCGAAGCAGAAATGAATTACTATCTGCGGAAATAAATTTAATAACTAAGTTTTTTTTATTAACTTTATCGTGAAAAAACATACCTTATGATGAATATACCCATCAATAGCATATTGTTAAGCATTTCTTTTCAATTTGAATTTTACCCTCTTCTTATTGTAATAGGCCTTGCATTCCTGATTCCTATACTTTTATCATTACTCAACCTGGGCAGAATTCCCACCGTGATTGTTGAAATCATCCTGGGATACATGGTTGGTAAATTTTTGTTTCCCGTGCTCCCGGATTTTAATACTGAATACCTGGATTTTCTTGCGTTGTCAGGATTTATGTTCCTTATGTTTCTGGGAGGCCTGGAAATTGATGTCAATGGAATTGTACAATCCTTTCCACGAAAACAGTTGACAAAAAAAACGTTCGTCCAAAATCCATTGCTTGTGGGGTTTCTTTATTTTTTGATGTCCTTATTGCTTTCACTGGGATTTGCCGAATTGCTCAGTTTTTTTATTAACATCAACAACAGTTTGTATTTTGCACTCATTATGGTTACCACCTCTGTAGGCATTATTTTACCGGTATTAAAAAGCCACAACATGCTGAATTCCAGCTTTGGTCAGATGGTAATCACAGCAGCAGCACTGGCTGATATCCTCAGTATCCTCTTGTTTTCATTTACCGCTTATATTTTAAAACACGGGTTTGAATCAAAATTGTTGCTGATACTTGGGTTATTTTTGTTGTTTTACATACTGTATGGGATGGGACAACGCCTGACAAAAAAGACATTTGTTAAACGCATTTCGCATCAACTTTCACATGCATCATCACAAATTCAGATTAGAGGCACCATTTTTCTCATCCTGTTGTTTATTGTCATTGCGCAATTTATTGGGACTGAAGTGATGTTACTCGGGGCCTTCCTGGCAGGCTTACTTATATCGGTATTTATGAACAAAAACCGCTCTATATTGCTCATCAAGCTGGATGGTATGGGATACGGATTTTTTATCCCTGTCTTTTTCATCATGGTTGGTGTCCAGTTTGATGATACTGCACTTCTAAAGATGGGAAATTCACCTTTGCTGTTTTTATTTCTTCTGCTTATTGCAATGTACCTGATAAAAATCCTGCCGGCATTATTGTGGAGAAAACGATATGGAACAAAACGTGCTATGGCAGGCGGTGTACTCATGGCATCGCGATTGAGCCTTATCATAGCCGCATCTAAAATCGGCCTTGATTTTGGGATTATCTCCCCCGGGATAAACGCTGCGTTTGTTTTGATGGCGGTTTTAACATGCCTCATTTCACCCATAGTCTTTAATAGTGTCATTTCTAAAAATATATTATCGGGAGATAAACACATCATCATTGGAGGGAGCAGCACAGGTGTGCTTTTGGCAAGAAGACTGAAAATGCACGGAGCCAAGGCAATATTGATTGAACAAGATAAACAACGATACAAAAACCTCAATAAAAAGGGATTGACAGTTATCAATGCAGATGGAACAGACCCGAGCATCTTTTTTGAACTTGACTTATCTCCTGATAACTACATCGTTGTATTGACAAACTCTGAACAACGCAACATTGAAATATGCAGAATGCTGAAAACAACCTTCAATCATGATAAAATTATCAGTAAAGCTTCAGAGAATTTGATTGAACAGCAACTTAAGAACCTGAAAGTGGATTATGTGGATTCACACCGCATTATGGCAACAACCCTTGAGAATCTGATTTTCAGGCCTACTACCTATCATGCATTGGTTGAAACCTTCGAAAATTACCAGGTTGAAGATATTAAGCTAAGCAATCCGGATATCTCAGGCCGCCAGGTCAAAGATGTTCCCTTTCACAAAGACGGTCAGCTCATTCTTATCAGGCAGGAACAAAAAGTAGATATCCCACATGGGAATACTCTCTTAAAAAAAGGTGATATCATTACGGTTATGGGCACTGAACCTGCCCTGCAAGATTTCAGGAAAAAGTTTAAGGGATGATTTTTATGTCCATGCTAAAAAACCCGGTATGACGTTTTGATTATGTTGACACTTATTTGTATTTTTATGGTGTAATATTGATAAATAAAACAGCTTTTTGAAAACAATGAATGATTATTATAACGATATGTGTTCAATCATATAATTTTAGTGCACTATTGTTTCTAAAATGTTGTGCCAACGAGGGCAGCCAACATTATGCAAATTATACTGAACATCAATCGGCATAATACAGATAATCAATATATTGGAATCATTAATAATCATCAATAATAATATTACACGATAGAACGCAACTTGGTATTAGCAAGGTGCTTGAGATATCCTACCCCTTAGCAAGATACTTGGTGCACTTTGTTTTCGCAGCCCGGCGTAGCCGTATATCCTGACGCCGGCGATGCCTTGTTTTTTGTACAGCAGACAGAGTGACAGGGGAACTCCTGTTCTGCAGTATTAAAAAACAGGCATCGCTGGTGGCAGATAGCAGGCGGAGACGGAGACAATGTTGCTCAGTGGCAATATGCTTCCCGCTGCCCAAAGAAACATGAATAATGAACTGAAATCCCTATTTTTTCTGATTAAAGAAACAGTACACTCCCAGGAGAAAACGTGTGTTAGCCACTTCTTCGGGGTTTTGTACCACACCGTGTTCATCGGGAGTTCCAAAAGCAGCTGCTGTGTGTTCAATTTCAAAACTTACCCGGATAAATTTATTCTGATACCATACCCTTGGAGCTACCCTGTACATATATGCCATATCGTTGCTAACTCCCCAGGTATTACCTACAATTTCGTCAGCTGCACCAAAATGTTTCAAATAGCCAGAAAACACACCCACATGAAACTTGTTGATCTGCCCGCTGATATCCGTCCACACCGAACCACTGGACAATGTAGTGTATTTCACCATATCGCGGACGCTGTCAATCACAGCAGATACAGCAAATCCTCCCGGGCTCATCACATCGGTGGCGTTGTTGCCATATATTGCCCCGCCTGCAAAGCGGAAATGTTTGTTTCCAATGCTGATATACCCCGTTGCAGAATACCCGGGTACCGTAGTGTTTGTCTTATAATTGGTTGATGTCACCGTTCTGGGCATGATTTTTTTGCATCCCCCACCGACCCCCGTTTTGTATGTCCAGCCGTTGTTGGTGGTCTTCCATCCTAATTTCACATGAAATTCAGGCATACCGCTGTTGCTTAAAAATTCCGGGCTCGGAATACTGACACCAGGGTTATCAGGATCAGGGCCAAAAGAAGGATAATCCCGCTGAGACTGCACAATTCCCATGAGCGTAAATTGCCCGAGCTGTTGTGTTAATCTTATTTGCGGATTGCGTGAAAACGGTAACACCGGAGTGCCTGTGGTAAAAGACACTGTGTATGGAAAAGCCTCTAGGTTGAACACGGGGTTCCAAAACTGGCCTGCCAGAAATTCCGTGGTTTTCCACTTCATTTTTAAATATGCATGCCGCAAGCGTACCAGGTTAATGTTATCATTTTTCTGTCCGAAAAAATCCCCTTCAATACGGGCCGAAGTTTTTGCTTTCAATACCTGGGGGCCTTTCACCGATAAACCAAAATTAGTCTGAACAGCCAGCATGTTGAACGATACCTTATCGTTGATATCGTTTCCCTCGGTATCATATACGGGTGGCGCGGGCCACAGCAAAAAATGGCCTTCCCTGCCATTTACCGTTTCGCGGGTATCATAAAAAGCATCCATTTTAACATATCCGTAAGGCGTAACCTGTATGCTGTCTAACCATGTGTTTTTTTCCTGAGAAATGGCAGCTCCTCCGCTTATCATTATGATCAATACTAGTATTGCAGTCTTTTTCATGCTTATGATATTTTGTAATGATTCTGTATTTTTCCAGGGCATCTGCCCGATCGCTATCTGACCACGTTTTTCCATCCATAAGCCCGCATGCTTCGCAATATACCAAATATGGCGCCTGCACAAATCACAATCTCAACCATCGCTTTGACATAATCTCCAAAAATCACATCACCTATGGCAAACAAAAAGCTAAGCACCATGATACAACCAAGAATCCAACTGGCAAAAAGATACACATAACCAGAATCTGCTCTTACTTCAGGCATTTCACGGGCAATATCCTTCCATCCTGTACCACCGGGATGTATCTTCCGGTAAAACTGCTTCAGTGTTTCCTTGTCTGTGGGGCGAGTAAGGAAAGTAACCGTCACCCATACGAGGGTAGAAAAAGCCACTATGATAATAAGTGTCCAGCCAAAATCATGATGATACACATCCATATCAAAACCGAATATCAGAACCGGCAACACAAAATAAGGAGCAAGCATGGCAGAAATTTCACTCCATGCATTAATGCGCCACCAAAACCATCTCAATAACAAAACCAGTCCAATGCCACCGGAGCAGGCAAGAATAAATTTCCATGCATCGCTGATTTGCTCAAAAAAACCGGTTACAACAAAACTGAGGATCATCAACAATACCGTTGTGAGGCGACTGATTTTAACATAATACTTTTCCTCAGCTTTTGGCTTTATAAAAGGCCTGAAGAGGTCATTCACAATGTAAGAAGTTCCCCACACTGTTTGCGATGCTACTGTGGACATAAATGCTGCCAGAAAAGCAGCCATTAGCAGACCAAGCAATCCTGCCGGCAGATAATCGCGCATCACCATAATGAAAGTAGCGCCTTTATCCGGTGCATCGGGATACAATACCAGTGCCACGAGGGCAACAATAATCCACGGCCACGGACGGATAGCAAAATGCGCCACCTGGAACCACAGGGTGGCCAGCAAGGAATGTTTTTCATTTTTGGCAGACATCATACGCTGGGCTATATAACCACCACCACCTGGTTCAGCACCGGGATACCAACTGGCCCACCATTGTACACCGAGGTATGCAACAAAAGCCACCACGCTCATC
The DNA here is from genome assembly GCA_034721855.1 of Bacteroidota bacterium. GTDB lineage: Bacteria > Bacteroidota > Bacteroidia > Bacteroidales > ML635J-15 > JAQIBY01. The sequence goes on along the minus strand of JAYENB010000179.1, from coordinate 4,249 downwards.
TGCATTACCCCCCCAACGGAAGAAACCGGCTGCCCATCTCCTACTTGTGGCGTAAACTCAAAAACCCATTCAGGCAATTTGGCTTTCAATCCCTCAACACCTCCAATTTCAGAAGCATTGAGTGCTACAATAGCAAGCACAATAGTTCCTCCCATGGCAATCACAAACTGAAACGTATCTGTGAGCGATACACCCCACAATCCGGAAAGGGCAGAATACAAAGCCACAAAAGCCAGCATCCCACCAACAAGCACCATGTGAATTGACATTTCATTGCCAAGCATCATAAAAGAAGTATGCCCGTTGATGGCAAAATCCGGGAACATTACCTGCAGGATTTTTAACATAGCGAGGTTTACCCAGGCAATCACAATAACGTTCATAAAAATACCTATATAGACAGCCCTGAACCCACGTAAAAAGCGGGCAGGTTTTCCGGAATACCGTATGCTGACAAACTCACAATCGGTTAAAATTTCAGCCCGGCGCCACAACCTGGCAAAGAAAAACACCGTCAGCATTCCTCCCAGCAGCATGTTCCACCACAGCCAGTTTCCGGCAATGCCATTTTCAGACACAAGCTCTGTTACAGCGAGGGGTGTATCTGCTGCAAACGTAGTGGCTACCATACTGGTACCAGCGATATACCACGGCAATTTCCGTCCTGAAAGGAAAAAGTCGCCTGTACTACGCCCTGCCTTTCTGGCCATGATGATGCCAATCGTAATGCTGACAACAAAATACAATGCTATGATTATCCAATCAATGTTTGCTATTATCATTCTTCATTCTTTTTTGTGTCATCGTGTAGAGACATGATAAGTTCGTATTCCGATGCAGCCGTTGCTCTGCTGCACGCATTAAAATGCCACCATTCATATACTATTTTGTAAAAACCAGCTTTGTGCATCACATTGTGTAAAACATGCCTATTTTCAATGGCTTTAGCACTGACCATCCCACTTTGAATCAAATCCTCATCCCTGTTAGTATAGGCTTCCTCCCCAAAATGGTCGAAATCAGTGCCCATATCCACTATATTGCCGGCCGTATCCATAAGGCATACATCTACCGCTGCACCATAATTGTGAAGTGAACGTTTGTCCGGTGGGGTAACATACCAATGCCGGCGCTTCAATGGCACATCACATACCTCCCACATGCGTTTTTGTACTGACACCGGCCGTACGGCATCCCACACCAGCAAACGCAACTGAGGAAAAGTATCCTGAAGATAAGCAGAGGCTTTTGCCAGTTTTTTTGCAACATCAGGCTGCAAATAGGCTTGTTCTAAATCCCCGTAAAGGTCTATGCTAAGAAAATTATCCGTGGTGCTGTACCGTAACCTGACCTGTATGGTGCTGTCAAGTTCCCGGACATTGATTAGTCCGAGGGATTCCAGGTATTGTGCTTCGGCAGTAATGGCGGGTTCTGCTGAATCTATAACGATACTGTCTTTTTCTCCGTTTGTTCCGTCAACATCCTCCATGGACATGTTATCAAATGCTTTCTGAATACCGGGCTCGTTTGTATTGTTTTTACATCCATACATACCCAACATAACACACAGTGTCAAACTTACACAATAAAAAGGGATATGTTTTTTACTAAACATTACGTAACAAAGATAAAAAAGGCTTGGAAATTATAGCGGATATTGCAAAAATTTAAATACCTCACGGGTTATAAATCTCGCATCTCCTGTAATGGCATCCAGGACATATATCAATGTTTGTAACTAATCAGAATCAGCAAAAGTAGCTCCTCACCGCAAAGTCGCAATGTCGCAAAGGTTTAAATTGAACTGTTAAGTTTTTTTTATTTCGGCACTGCGTATTCACCAATATTTTCCCCCATATCACCCGCATTTTTCCTCAGCTTTAAAAAGCTAATCCGGCCTTTTGTGTTGGCCACCACCACTGTAGAGTCATTGATTTTTTTGGGGGAAGAAAACACATTTCCCCCGGCATTATAGCGTGCCAACTCCTTCCCCTCCGGGGAAACCAGGTACAGGTAATCATCGTAAGACGCTACAAGCACATTACCATCTGTCATACGGGCGGGAGAAGCCACAATTTTCTTGCCGGTTGAAAAGCTATAAAGCACTTTTCCCTGTGGAGAAATAAAATACACTTTTCCGTCAAAGCTGCTGACAATGATATTACCATCGGTATTTTCCACCGGCGTGCCATGAATTTTTCCCCCAAGTTTCACTTTTCCCAGCGGGTCACCATTGAGTTCAGTAAAATACAGGTGCTTGTCATAGGAACCAAACACAAGATACCCCATACTCAATTCCACTGGTTTTGAATGCAATATCCAGCCATCCACAGTATATTGCCTCAGAATTTCACCCAATGAATTGATAAAAAACAGCTTACCGGCATTGGAACCAATGGCAAGCTCTCCGTTGCTCAGCATTTCTATGCTACCATGCAGTAAGTTCCACGTCTTTTTCTTAATAAATTCTTTCGTTTCAAAATCCATGGACACCAAGCTGTTGTTGCAGCCAAAAATTAACTTTTCATCTATGTTTTCCACGATGTTGGTAAAAATACGGCCACCAACCCTGAGTTTGTCAAGGCATTTACCTGTCGGTGTAAAGAAATACAAACAGCGATCATAACTTCCTACCACAACCTGTCCGTTCTTTAGTTGTGACGGTGTGGCATGTATCCACCCCCCGGTTTCATATGCATTCAACAATTCTCCCTCGTGACTGAAAAAATAAATGTGCTTATCGTGACTGCCAATTACTACGGCATGCTCGGTTACCAAGGGAGACCCAAAAAAAGCACCATCTGCCTGGTAATGTTTTAGCTCCTGGAAAGACCAGTTTTGAGCATACAACACCTGAGTGCTTACCAAGCAAATAAAACATATAAGACCATATTTTTTCAATGCTGTTTTCATCACCGTGGTTTATACATCAAATATACGGAATTATTTTGATTTAAGGAGAATATAATTTTTAAATTGACCCAATCTCTTGCCTCCGAGCAGATGTTTTTCAATAAAACTAACGATTCGATATTTCAACCTGTCGTGTTTGTTTTTTTCCCGTTGTGGGTTGATTTCTATTGATGAGTAATTGAGTTCATCAGCCCAGTCAAACTTTTTCATCCAATCATTCATAACTTTGGGATGCGTGTCTTTAAATTTATCAGTACGCCCCAGGGGTCCGTAATCAAACAAGGCAGCCCGCTTTTTGTATTTTTCCTGCACCTGCGATTTTCCGTGATGTATGGTAGCCAGGGATTTCTTTTTGGATTGCATAAGCATTGGAGGCCTCACCCATCCGTAATGAAAAATTTTGGCATATGCCAATGCACATTTCAACCGGTATGTACCCTCTTGTTGCCTGTAATTTTTCCCATCGAAACCCGGGATTCTTCTGAACGACTGTGCCGACTCCCATGAATGGATATCAGGATCGTTTCGTATGATCCGTATTTCGCGTGGATACCATACATGCGACGTCTGATGATGATCATAATCACCCCAGAAATGTACGTAATCAAACACTAGGCCATCCACCTTTTTGTCGTGCAACAGTTCCTCACAGCGTTTTTGAATAACGGGCAGGTATTTTTCATTTACTACCTCATCAGCCTGGAGGTAAAACAACCAGTCACCGGTGCAATGCGACCTGGCAATGTCAGTTTGATGTGCATTTTCAGTGCCTTTGGGATACTTTTCAATGTCCCATACGGTATGTATAATTTTTACTTTATCAGATTTTATTGAGCGTATCTCGTCCTCAGTGTTGTCATCTTCATCGCAATCACCAAGAGCTACAACAAACTCATCCACAATGGGCAGAATGGATTCAATGCTTTGCCTAATGGGATAATACAACTTGATGGCATTCTTCACCATCGTAAAACCTGAAATTTTCATACGCTGTAGTATTTATCTATTATTTTTGGATTTGATACGGTTTGTACTTTACCCCACACAGGAAACGTTTTACGATATTCTCGAGATATTTCAGGTGTAACGTTCCGGCGGTATACACTGTGCGGCATCACTCCACACAATCTTTTAGCTCCACCACACCGCTAATTTAATAATGTTCAGATTAATTACCAAATCTGCCGCCGCATGGTGTATGACCGCCTGTTGTAGCACGTATTTTTTTACATATCAATTGAAATATTGAGCTTCCCTCCTAAACCTTTCTCTACAATATCGTATAGAGTCTTTAGCGTAACATTACTTCCATCATTTTCAACCCTGGAAATATATG
>JAYENB010000178.1:0-13190 GCA_034721855.1 Bacteroidota bacterium | reverse complement strand
TCTGCCCAAGTGCCTGAAGACTCTTCTTTAATGACTGGTAAAAAATTACATCTCGCTTTTTTTCCCAGGGCATGCTCCAGTGCTGATATCATGTTGTTCAGGGGTATTTTTTCACCATGTGCCAGGTTGAAAATATCAAATCCATGCTTATCATAATGTATAGAAGCAATGATGCCTGAGATGATATCGTCAATATACGTGTAATCCCTGTAACTTTTGCCGTTACCATACACTTCAATGGGCTGGCCGTTTGCGATTTTTTCTGCAAAGCGATACATGGCAAGGTCAGGGCGCATGCGGGGGCCGTAAACGGAGAAAAATCGCAAACTTATAAACTGATTGCTGGTGGTTGAAGCAAAGTTTTTGCCTGCATGTTCACATTCCAGCTTATAGCGGGCATAAGGGCTCAGCGGATGTAAGTTGTCAAGTGCTTCATGCCAGGGTTGCGCTGGATGATCACCATACACTGAGCTTGAGGATGCAAAAATGATCTTTTTAATGCGTTGTTGCCTTGCAAACTCAATGACAGCATCATTGCTTTCAATGTTGATGGTTTTGAATGTTTCCGGATCAACGACAGATTTACGTACCCCAGGTTTGGATGCAAGGTGTACAATACTGTCTATGTGCGTATGTTTTAATGGTTCAATGCTTTGGATGTGTCTGACATCATGATTGAAAAAAACACAGTCATCGTTATCAATGAAGCGTTTCAGGTTGTTGTGTTTTATGTCAGGATTGTAGTAATCATCAAAATTGTCAATGATAAAAACACGGTAGGGCAACTTTAATAAGGTTTCTGCCAGGTGGCTCCCGATAAATCCTGCACCGCCGGTTATTAGTATGTTTGTTTTTTTTGACATTTGACATGGACTAAATGAATAGCTCATGCCGGAGTTTTGGTATCAGCTCCGGCATGAAGCATTAAAACAACAATAAGCCACATTAATATAGTGCATCTTAGTTATTTAGCATAATTGATAGAACGAGTTTCCCTGATGACAGTCACTTTTACCTGCCCGGGGTAAGTCATTTCATCCTCAACTTTTTGGGCGATTTCGTTGCTTATTCGGGTTGCATCATTATCAGTTACTTTATCGCTGCCAACAATGACCCTGAGTTCACGGCCTGCCTGTATGGCATAAGTTTTTGTGACACCAGGGTATGATAGTGCGAGGGATTCGAGTTCTTTCAGTCGTTTGATGTATGATTCCACCACTTCCCTTCTGGCACCGGGACGTGCTCCGGATATAGCATCACAAACCTGTACAACGGGTGCAATGAGTGATGTCATTTCAGTTTCATCATGGTGGGCACCGATGGCATTGCATATTTCAGGTTTTTCATTGTATTTTTCTGCCAGCTTCATGCCCAGAATGGCATGTGGCAATTCCGGTTCGTCTTCGGGAACTTTTCCGATATCATGAAGCAATCCGGCGCGTTTTGCAACTTTTGCATTGAGCCCGAGTTCAGAAGCCATGATGGCTGATAAATTGGCTACTTCGCGGGAATGTTGCAACAGGTTTTGGCCATACGATGAGCGGTATTTCAGGCGTCCGATCATACGTACAAGCTCGGGGTGTAACCCGTGAATACCAAGGTCAATGGTTGTTCGTTTGCCGGTTTCAATGATCTCTTCCTCCAGTTGTTTTTTAGTTTTTGCAACCACTTCCTCAATGCGGGCAGGATGGATGCGTCCATCTATGATAAGTTGGTGCAGTGCCAGGCGTGCAATCTCGCGCCTGATGGGGTCAAAAGCTGACAGGATGATGGACTCAGGTGTGTCATCAACGATGATTTCGACACCGGTTGCTGCTTCAATGGCCCGAATGTTACGGCCTTCGCGACCGATGATGCGTCCTTTGATGTCATCATTTTCAATATGGAACACAGAAACAGCGTTTTCTATGGCTGTTTCAGTAGCAGTACGCTGGGCTGTTTCGAGCACCAGTTTTTTTGCTTCTTTATTGGCAGTCATCTTGGCTTCATCCATGATTTCATTGATGTATGACATGGCTTCTGTTTGTGCCTTGTCTTTCAACGAGTTTATCAGTTGTTGTTTTGCTTCATCTGCACTCATGCTGCTGGCAGCCTCAAGCTGTTTGACCTGCTCATTGTGGAGTTTTTCAAGCTCTTGTGTTTTCAACTCCAGATGTTCAAGTTGTTTGTTTAAGTTTGTCCTGATGTCCTCATTTTCCTGCCGTTGACGATTCAGATCTTCCATCTTTTTGGAAAAATTCTGTTCTTTTTGTTTCAGCCGGTTTTCACCATCAGCAATTTTGGCATTTTTTTCACTGATGTATTTTTCGTGTTCACCTTTTAATTGGAGAAATTTTTCTTTGGCCTGTAAAATTTTATCTTTTTTTATAACCTCGCCTTCATTTTTAGCTTCTTCAATTATTTTGTTGCGTTTCTTTTTCAGGATGCTGTCCCACAGGTAATAGGATATTACAGCACCTACAGCAAAAGAAGCTACACCTGTTATTAAAAATAGTAGTTTCATATTATTATTGTTTATAGGTTAATATATATGTTTATTTAATTTAATTATTACACTTTTTGTAACTAATCAGTATCAACAAAAATATCTGCTCACCGCAAAGACACAGACCCGTCTGTCGCCGGGCAAGGTTGTAAAGCTTTAAAACTGATTTACACATTTTTGTCCCCATTAATTAGTGTTCGTCTATAAAGTCAGTGTCTAATTCATAATGTTCGAGTTCAAGGCTTGCGAAGTATTTAAAATCAAGGAGTTTACTTTCGTAAATGACTGTTTTAAATACGAGCGTAACGCAGAAATCGGACATTATGGACAGACACTAATTAATATGAGGACCTCAATTTTATTCATTTCCCATTTCCCTATCCTGCCCACAGGTATTCAGAGCTTGCCCGGCGCCTGCCCGGCAATAGACGGGACAGACGGGTTTGCGTCTTAGCGTCTCAGCGGTAACAATTGAATGTACTTGACTAGCTACCACTTTTTTATAAAACAAAAAATGCCCGTATTGTTCAAAGAAGGAATAGTTGACCCCTGTTTAGACATGGGTGGAGCTGCCACACTACATCTGACGTCCACTGTTCGCCGAAGCGAAACTGCTGAACATGTCAACAGTTGAGGCCTGCCATCAGCAATATGAGCCTGGCTCCAATATAAATAGTGTTGAGTCACTTACTCTTAATTGAACCAATACGGGCAAAGACTGTATATGGTATGTAAAGAACGTTATGCGTCTGATAAATAGGAACTAAGCGTAAAGTTTAGTTCACGCAAATCTTCAACCAGTGGTGTTAGTTTATGTTGTTCTTGTGCATCTAAGAGTTTAACTGCAATATTTAAACTTGTTAATGCCAGATAATCCTGGTTGTCTTTATCTTTCATGCCGAGTTTTTTGAAATGTTGCACAGAAGCATCTACCATCTTTCCGGCTTTGCGGAGCGTCTGCTCCGATTTGCTGTCCCCGCGTTTTATTTTGATGTTGTAGGGGCGGTGTGCTATTGGTATTTCTATGCGTAACTCGTCTTGCATGGTGTTACATTTTATTTATCAGAGCGATACAGTTGTCAATGTCCCGTATTAATGTATTAATTTGTCCTTTCGTCTCTTCCTTCGTCTCTTTATTAGTTAACGTTTTTGATAACTTAATAGTTTCAAATTCCTGTGATATTTTCTGAATTTTTTCGTTTAACTCTGAATTTTCGTTTTCCAGGCTTTGTATTTTGCTTGTCAATTCATATTTTTTACGTTTTTCTTTTTCGTATGCAGCATGCAAACGGGCAGTTTTATCTTTTATTGATGTTATTATTTCCCGTAATTCTGCTGTCATAATTTTTAACACTATTTTTTACAAAAATAATGGAAATTTCATTTATTTAAAAGATATTTGATGCAATGTTTAAAGAAATTGTAAACAAATCCGGTTTTAATATCCTGCTAATTTGTATTGGCCTGTATAGTAGTGCTTTTAATTGTTTCGCACAAAACACTGATTATAATCCTCCCCTGAAAATCCCCTTGGTTATGTCGGGGAGTTTTTGTGAATCACGCAGCGGACACTTCCACACCGGGATTGATATAAAAACCCGTGGTGTGACAGGCCATAAATTGTATGCTATAGATGATGCTGTCTTGTATCGAATTAAAGTGAGTGCCTGGGGATATGGTAACGCCTTATATTTGTTGAATCCTGATTCAACGCTGAGTGTGTATGCCCACATGAAACGTTTTTTGCCCGATGTAGAGGCCGTTATACACAGTATGCAATATCATAATAAGTCTTTTGAATTGGATACGGTATTGCATGACAGTTTGTTTGTGTATAAAAAAGGGGAGTGCATAGGATACGCAGGTAATAGTGGGTCATCAGCAGGGCCTCATGTGCATTTTGAAATGCGTAAAATGCCCTCGGAAAAATGCATTGACCCACAACAATTCTGGTATTTCAGAGATGATATTCAACCCCGGTTTAAAGGCATTGTTTTTTATGACCTTGATGCTAATCATAAAACAGAAGCACAGCGGTCAGATTATCATTATGCAGGACATGTGCGTAACAACCAAATTACGCTTGCCCCGGGGAAATGGGGTATAGGCGCTGACATTTTGGACAAAATGAACGGAACGCATAACCGTTATGGTATTATTGAACTTATTTTGAAGGTTGATGAGGATACGGTATATCACAGCAGGATAGATGATTTTGACTGGTCAAATCAGAAATACACCACCACCTGGTTTGATGCGTATTACTTAGAAACCCGCAGGTGCCATGTTCAACGCTGTTTTCGTGAGCCCGGCAACAAAACAGACTTAATTAAACACAGTTACAATGATGGTGTGGTGCATTTGGACACGGGCGATGAAAAAAGCATTGTTCTCAAAGCCCGCGATGCTGCCGGCAACTGGTCAGAATTCAGCTTTGCGTTGAAAGCTACTGACAACAAAAAACCAACACCCGTTTCAAAAAAAATGTACGCTGCCGGAAAGGCGGTGAATTTTCCCTTTGAAGGCGGCTTTTTAAGTGTGCCTGAAGGCGCTTTGTACAGGCCTGCTGCAATCCGGGTAAACAGCCGGTTAGATTCAAAAGGGCATTATACAGGCTGGAGTTTTTCGGATCCGTATTATGTGTTTTTAGAACCTGTCGGCATTTTTCTGGACGGAAGCGCTGTACCATCTCAGCACAGAAAACACAGCGTGGTTATGTGCAAAAGGGACGGTAAGGAACAATGCCTGACAGGCGAATGGCATGGCCCGTATTTTGGGATACACACCAAAAAACCAGGCGATTTTTATTTTGCTGCCGACAGCCTTCCTCCCCGCTTGTATGGCAGCCGGATGCGGGATAGCGTCCGTTTGCCAGGATACAATGAAATTTCTTACCGGGTATCTGATAATCTATCAGGACTAGTGAATTACAATGCATGGATAGATGGCAATTGGGTGCTTCTGCAGTATGAGGGAAAACACAAAAAATTGTTTTACCGTTTTGATGCCCATACGAAAAAAGGCAAATGGCATACCTGGAAAATCAGGGTGGAAGATGCTGTGGGTAATGTGTGGGAAGAAAAATCTGTGTTTTATTATTGAGGGTTATTTTTTGCAGCCCGCCGGCGCCGTATATCCTGCCACCGGCTATGCCATATTTTTTGCACTGCAAACAGAGTGACGAAGCTTGCCCGGCGTAACGCAGTGAAGACGGGGAACTCCTGTTTTGCAGTATAGCAAAAAACGGCATAGACGGTGGAAGATAGAAGGCAAAGGCGGTAACAAGCATTCTGGAGGCAACCACTTTCCCCGCTGCCCAAAAAACAAATTCATAAAAAAGGATATATCCCACTTCGCTAAATTTTTTGAATACAGATTAATTACTAAATTTGTTTTCATATTTATTAGCTATGATAAAAGCACTGAAACAGTATTATGGTAAGATGCAATTGCGGAAATTGCAGAAACATCGTCATCACAAAGCTGTAAGTGTAAACTGGGAGCAAGTGAAACGTATGGGTATCCTGTATCATTGTGAATCTGAAAGGGATTTTAAAACTGTCAAAACTTATGTTGAAAGTCTCCCCGAACACATGAACCTGAGTACAATGGGATACGTTGATGCAAAAGAATTGTCAGATTTTCACATCCAGGCGGAGCCGTTCCGGTTTTTTTGCCACGCTGATTTGAATTGGTATTATAAGCCTGTATCTGACGGGGTCCGGGATTTTATTCATGAACCTTTTGATTTGCTTATTAATTTATGTGATGAGGATGTGTTGCCGTTGAATTTTGTGTTGTTGCAATCGCATGCACGGCTTATTGCCGGTGAATACACCAAAAAACAATGGCATGATTTGATGATTGAAACAAAACAAAATGCACCAAAATCATATTTGCTTGAGCAGATTGAACGTTATTTGAAAATGATAAAAACACAATAGTTAGTGTCTGTCCATAATGTCCGATTTCTTCGTTACGCTCGTATTTATAACAGTCATTTACGAAAGTAAACTCCTTGATTATAAATACTTCGCAAGCCTTGCCAACGAACTTTATAGAACAGAATTTTTACTTTATAAAAAAAAATAGTTATGAAGCAAAGCAAAAATTACCAGGGAACCGGTGTCGCGCTGGTAACCCCTTTTAAACAAGACAAATCCGTGGATTTTCCGGCATTGAAAAAACTAATTGAACATGTCATCGAAGGTGGTGTGGATTTTTTGGTGGTGATGGGTACCACGGCTGAAGCTGCTACCCTTGATGATGATGAGAAAACAGCCGTGTTGAATTACATTGCTGAAATAAATGATAAAAAATTGCCCATAGTGCTGGGCATGGGCGGCAACAACACAAAAAGCCTGACCGCTAAAATCAAACAGTCGGATTTGAGGCACGTGGATGCGCTGCTTTCCGTGGTGCCATATTATAACAAACCATCGCAGGAAGGGCTTTATCAGCATTTTAAACATGTTGCCGAATCCACCGGCAAGGACATTATTTTGTATAATGTGCCGGGACGCACCGGTAAAGATATGGCTGCTGAAACCACATTGAGGCTGGCCCGTGATTTTGATAACATTGTGGCGGTCAAAGAAGCCAGTGGTGATTTTGATAAAGCCATGGACATCATCATCAACAAGCCGGAAAATTTCCAGGTACTCAGCGGTGAAGACCCTGTCAGCCTGCCATTGATAGGCTTGGGAATGTCAGGGGTGATTTCCGTTGTTGCCAATGCGTACCCGTACGAATGGTCTGAAATGGTGAAAGCCACTCGCCATGGAAACCTGAATGAAGCCAGGTTGCTCCATTATGTGTTGTTGAAAATGATACGCCTGATGTTTGCCGAAGGAAACCCTGTGGGGGTGAAATCATGCCTGGCACAGCTTGGTATCATTGAAAATTCCCTGAGGTTACCATTGGTACCGGCAACGGAAAAACTCAACAACGATATCGCTGATGAAATAGCGCGGATACGGGAAATAAGGTAAAAGGTGCAAGGTGTCAGGTGTTAGGAGGGAAACTTTTCCCCTAACACCTAATTTTTGTTTTTTAGCGTTTGACTTTATTATTCTAATTTTCAAGTTGTGAACGGTTACGTGATTGTTTCATCGCTTCAATGTCTTTTTGCATGTTGGCAATGGCTTTGTGTATTTCTATATCAGGAGGGAGTGCCTCCGGTAATGATGGACTGATGTAATTCACAAACTTCCAGATTTCTTTGATTTCATCCGCATTGATGTGATACGGCTCATATTCGGGATTGAGGGAATGCAACACCACCATTTTTTTGGATTTCAGGTGGTTTTCAATGATTTTAAACACAATGCCATCATTGAGGGTGAGTACAATTATGGCTTCTCCGTCTTTCAGCGCCAGCCAATTTTCCACATACTCTCCGGTAACCCATGCACCATCAGGAATGGGAGACATGGAATCGCCGCTGATCTGGAAAGTTCTGTACGTGCGTTCCCTAGATAAAAAGGGCAGGCGAAAGCTTGGCAGTTCACGAATGAAATCCGGGTCAGCATAGCCCCGTGTGTAGCCGGCTTTGGCTTTGTTGTTCACCAGCTCAATGTTTTCCGTATTGTCTTCTGAAACGGTGTGGCTTAATATCCTCAGGCCGGTTCCTTTGAGGTATTCATCTGACCCGGCTTCCAGTTTCTGTATATCACGTTCCGAAAAAGTGGAAAGGTCTTCTTTAAGCAATATATCTACAGGCATCTTAAAATAGTCAGAAAAACGAATCAATGATTTCAGTCCGGGTTCGGCTACGTTATTTTCATAGCCACTGAGTGTTGATCTCTTCATGTTCATCTCATCAGCCATGTCGCCCTGTGTGCGTCTTTTTCGCTTTCTGAGGAATTTTAAGTTTGTGTTGAAATACATAATGTTTTGATTATATTTATAGCAAATGTATGATTAAAATTCCGGAAATGCAAGTGTTCTCAAAAAAAGTAAACATTCACCGCAAAGACGGAGAGGCACAAAGATACGATAGCACGATTGCCCGAAAGCACGATGGGGAGATGGAACGCGGATTACACGGATTAGGGGACACGGATTACACGAATTTACACGAATTGTTTTGTCCACAGACCGTGTCCGGCGGAACGGAGTGCAGACGGATTGACGCAGATTAACACAGAATGGCTGTCTGCGACAGCTTTGTGGAGTTGCCACAGATAGAATGGAGATGGAGTGATAGCACAAACGCACGATGGTTGGCTTTCGTACAAGCGTTCTATCTCCTTTTTCCTGCGTGAGGGCGGAGGCTGGTATCCTGCATGCACAGGCAGGCTGTTTTCTGCGCTGTGCTGTAGCGACCGGAGGCTGTGCCCGGCGTAGCGGAGCGGAGACGGGAAGCTCACAAGCACAGCATGGCAGAAACGCCTGAACGGGCATGCAGATATAAGCCGCAGACCGACCCTTATTTTTTTTAATCTATTTTAATCCAAGAGACGTTTTCTAAAGTTTGAAACTTTAGAAAAGGTGGGTAGAAGATATAAAAAAAATTAAGGGGCACGCCCTAATAATAATATCATTTATCTATCAACTAATTAAAAATTTGCTACAACAGGGCATGAATTTTTGATATAAAAGCCTTATTTTTGTGCTGCTTGTTCAGGATAATGAGAATAATAATACACATATTTATCTTCTGTTGGCTGTGTTTGTTGAGTATGCAGGTCAATGCACAGCGTGTGGGGCTTGTGATGAGTGGCGGTGGAGCCAAAGGCATGGCGCATATCGGTGTCATCAAAGCTCTTGAAGAAAACAATATCCCCATTGATTACATTACCGGCACAAGCATAGGTGCGATTGTCGGTAGTTTGTACGCCATGGGATATACCACAGATGAAATGATAACCTTGTTTAAGAGTAAGGATTTTTATAACTGGTACACCGGTCATATTGATGAAAGATATAGGTATTATTACAAGCAATACGATGATAAGGCCGATATGTTAAAACTGGGCATCCGGCAGGAGGACTCCACATTGTCTATTGTATTGCCTACCAATATTATAGCATCATCATCAATGGACATTGCTTTTTTGCAGATATTTGCTCAATACAGTGCAGTAGCTGATTATGATTTTGATAATTTATTTGTGCCGTTCCGGTGCATGGCCACGGATGTGTATAACAACAAATCAGTGGTATTGGGAAAAGGTGACCTTGGTTTGGCTGTCAGGGCTTCAATGACTGTTCCATTTTATTTTAAGCCGGTGAGTATTGATGGGGATTTATTGTTTGACGGAGGCATCATCAATAATTTTCCTGAGGACGTGATGAGAGAAACATTTGATCCGGAAATGATCATTGGGAGCAAAGTGGCATCGAACATCAAAAAGCCGCATGAGGATGATTTGTTACAGCAGATTGAAAATATGATCCTGACTTCCAATACCAAGTATGAAATAAATCCTGAAGACGGCATTTTAATCGCAAATGAATTTGAAGATGTGGGGTTGCTGGATTTTAGCAAGATAGATGCATTGGTAAACACAGGATATAACAGCACTATGGAGCTTATGGATTCAATCAAAGAAAGAGTTCCAAGGCGCATATCCGGGGATTCATTGGCACAGGCCAGGAAACAATTTAAAGATTCACTGCCTGAAATGATCATTGATAACATCTACATTGAAGGGGTAAATATTCAGCAAAAGCGGTATGTGCGAAAAAGTTTAAAACAAAACAAACGCTTGTTATCACTGGAGCAGTTTGAAAAAGCATATTTCCGTTTGATTGCTGATAACGAGATAGAATCTGCGATGCCCATAGCAAAATACAATAAGCAAACCGGATTTTTTGATCTTCACCTGAAAATGAAACAGGAAAAACCGTATAACCTGCGTTTTGGTGCCAATGTGGCTTCCAATTCAATCAACCAGGCCTTTTTTGGTGTGGATTATAAATTGTTGGGTAACCGTGCCTGGTATCTGCATGCCAATATGCATTTCGGCCGGCTTTATACGTCATTTCAGGGGCTTACAAGGATAGATTTTCCGGGAAAATTGCCATTTTACATTAAGGGAAGTATGACCAGCAACCGCTGGGATTTTTTCAAAACCAATCCGTCACGGTTTTTTGTGGACATGTCGCCGGCGTACCTGATACAAAATGACAATAACATGCGTGTTGATATAGGCTTTCCTGTTGGGTCCACTGCAAAAATAGAAGCCGGAGGTGCCTACGGCCGTTTGAAAGATGAATATTACCAGACCAATCATTTTTTACAAACGGATACGGCTGATATCACTCGCTTTAATATGTTAACCGTTTATATGAAATTTGAACGTAACACATTGAATCGCAAAATGTATCCTACCAGGGGCGTATATGATATGGTGGATGCCAGGTATATTCGCGGTAAAGAGCAAAACAACCCTGGCACTACATCTGCTGAAGAAAAAGATTACGGCTATCAGCATGCGTATGGTATGGTAAAATTGCAACACAGCAGACATGTTATCATTAGTGATTATTATACCATTGGCACACAACTGGATGTGGTAGCTTCGAATCAGAGTTTTTACCGCAATTATATTTCTACATTGTTGTCAGCATCAGCATTTACGCCAAGCCCGCATTCAAAAACCCTGTTTATGAAAAATTTCAGGGCGCATAATTTTGCTGCTGTTGGTTTGCAGAATATTTTTACGTTTACCAGGGATTTTAATTTACGCCTGGAGGGGTATGCTTTTGCCCCGTTGCGGGACATTGTACAGGAAGAAAATCAGCCACAGATATTTACACCTGCTTATACGGATTATTTCCCGGATATCCGGTTTATGGCTAATGCCAATTTATTGTATCACACACCGGTAGGCCCTGTGTCATTCAGTGTTAATTATTATGAAGAAGAACGTACACGGTGGTTTTTCATGTTCCATTTTGGGTATATCTTGTTCAACGACAGGGTGATAGATTGAATATCTCATTACCATTCATAGAATGCTGAAAGACAAAAGTCAAAAATAAGGTGTTAGGGGTGAGATGTTAGGGGGCAGAGGTCAGAGGTCAGGGGTTAGGTGTTAGGAGGGAAACTTTTCCTAAATACCTAAATATTAAACAAATTCAAATGATAAAAAATCAAACCTGTACCAACGAATGACGGTAATTCAAAACAATAATGAAAATTTCTGGATCAATAATAACTAAATCAGAGTAGGTTGGAGCGAGTAGCAATAGTTTTGAACATTAATAATCCGTCTTCATTTCATCCGTCTTCACTTCATCCGTCTTCACTTCATCCGTCTTCACTTCATTACGCCGGACAAGTTTACGCCGGACAAGTTATGTTAATTAAGAAACGCTATACTAATTAGAGTCTGTTCATTTAGTCAGGGAATTTTAATTTTTCTTCAACATTTTCCGTTTTCAAATACTTGCAAACGAATGTTAAACGCCAGTAAATGGTTTTTATCCGGTTATGCGATTCTTCACTCTTACATTTGCCACCAAAATGAATGTTAAATCAAAAATCAGAATTATGAAACACACAAAAAACAACGTAACACTTATAGGCAGGCTGGGAACAGACCCTGTATTCAGACGTTTTGAAAACGGCCAGCGACTAGCAAAAATGCAACTGGCCACAAATGAAACAAAAAGGTACCTGGACGGCAGGAATGAAAAGCTCACCCGCTGGCACCAACTAATAGCTTGGGGTAACACGGCGGATATTATCAAACACATGTTAAACAAAGGCCGTCATGTTGCCATAGAGGGCAAAATGAACAACCATTCGTGGAAAGGCAAAGGCGGAGAACCACGCAGTACGAGTGAAATTATCATAAAAAATTTCACGATACTTAATTAATTTTTGATATCAATGTGATTTGAGGGATTTCCGGAACCGGAAATCCCTCAAATTTTTACAATATATCAAGACACAAACTAAAAAAAACCGTATCTTCGTCATCCAAAATAAGAAAATTATGCTTACAACCATACATTGGAATGTTGACCCTGTGATATTTGAGATTGGCAATTTTGGTTTGCGTTATTATTCACTGTTTTTCGCACTTGCTTTTATTGTCTCCTATATCATTGTAAAACACATGTTCAACAAAGAAAACGTTCCTGTCAAAGAACTTGACAACCTCCTGATTTATGTACTTATTGGAGGCTTATTGGGTGCACGTCTTGGTCATTGTCTGTTTTACGACTGGACATATTTTTCCCAGCACCCGCTCGAAATCCTACTCCCGGTAAAATTTCAACCCGAATTCAGGTTTATCGGTTTTCGCGGCCTTGCCAGCCATGGCGGAGCTATAGGCATACTAATCTCATTGATATTTTTTGTTCGCAAGTCAAGCATAAAAAATTACCTGTATGTGCTTGACAGGGTCGCCATCCCCACTGCACTTGCCGGGGCATTTATACGGCTTGGCAACCTGATGAATTCAGAAATTTATGGACATGAAACGGATTTACCGTGGGGTTTTATTTTTGTACGCAATGGAGACACATGGGCCTCCCATCCTACTCAACTCTATGAAGCCCTGGCCTATATATTAATTTTTGTGATTCTGATATGGCTGTATAACCAGCGTTGGAAAAAGCAGGAACACGGTTTTTATCTCGGGCTTTTTCTTATTATGGTTTTTGTAGCCCGGTTTTTCATTGAATTTGTCAAAGAAGTGCAGGTTGACTTTGAAGAAACCATGACACTCAATATGGGACAAATCCT
>JAYENB010000177.1:8919-13307 GCA_034721855.1 Bacteroidota bacterium | reverse complement strand
CCCACAAAGCCGCTAAGACACAAAGAAATCACAAAGTTAAATTTGTTGAATACCAGTACTTTGTGAAACTTGGTGTCTTTGTGGCTTGGTGGAAAATTTTGTTATTTTTACTTTTTAGACTGAACTCTAACATCAAATAAAAACTATTTTTTCTTTCACAAGCTACTGTTATCTTTGCATCATGGAAACACCGCAGATCATATTCTGGATCATCATTGGCATATTGGTTGCTGATTTCATTGTGGGTAAAATTGTGTCCGCAAAAAACTATGCATGGCGTGATAAAAAGCATTCCAAACACCTTTCTGATGTCTATGATGACGATAAATACAACACATTTCAGGCCTACAGCAAGGCTAATTTCAAAATCGGAACTATATCATCTTCATTGATGTTTATCCTTACCCTGTCTGTTTTCTTTGGGGAAGGTTTTGCGTGGTTAGATCAATTTTTAAGCCAGTATATTGATTCAAAAATATGGCTGAGCATTGTTTTTTTTGCTGCTATAGCAGTCGTAACAGGCATAATTTCCCTGCCGTTTTCCATTTACGATACCTTTGTGATTGAAGAACGGTTTGGTTTCAACAAAACAACACCCCGCACTTTTATGTTTGATATGCTGAAAAGCCTGTTGTTATCAGTTGTTATCGGTGGCGGTCTTTTGTTTTTGATTTTACAGATATATTATGCTACCCACACCTGGTTTTGGTTGTTGGCATGGATTATCATAAGCCTGTTTTCGGTTTTCATGGCGGAATTTTACTCCACATTGATTGTCCCCTTGTTCAACAAACAAAAACCATTGGAGGAAGGGGAGTTAAAAGAAAAAATATCGGCATTTGCCAGACGGGCAGGCTTTCAACTTGACAACGTGTATGTGATTGACAATTCAAAACGTTCAACCAGAGCCAATGCCTACTTTACAGGGCTGGGCAAAAAGAAACGCATTGTGCTTTTCGACACCCTCATAAATGATTTTACTCCGGACGAAATCGTAGGTGTACTGGCTCATGAGATTGGACATTACAAAAAACATCACATTCATAAAAGTCTGGTATTATCCCTGATAAACACAGGCTTTGTATTGTTTTTATTTGGATTGTTTGTCGGGCGGGATGTATTCAGTCAGGCATTGGGAGCCGAAGAAGCCAAATTTCACCTCGGGGCCATTATTTTTATGGTCTTGTACTCCCCGGTATCTACCGCTACCGGCATCCTTATGAATAAATTGTCAAGAAAAAATGAACGTGAGGCGGATGATTTTGCAGCACAGCACGGACAAAGTCAGGTCCTCATAAATGCCTTGAAAAAGCTCGCCCGTAAAAACTTGTCAAACCTGACGCCCCATCCCTGGCATGTTTTCCTGAATTATTCGCATCCTCCACTGGCAGAAAGGGTAAAACGCTTAAAGGAGAACGGAGCATAATTTGGAGAGTCAGAAGCAGGGAGTCAGAAGACCGGAGACGAAAGTCAGGAGTTTTTTGCGGGACATGAACCTTCCGGATCTGCCATCATACTATGAGAGAACATCATATTTGGCTCAATTTTTATGTGGATTTTTCTTATCCTACTCATCTCATCGCTTCTGATCCATCGCAATACATCGCTATTAATTTCTGCCTGATTGGGGACATGATGTTATGATTTTATCGCATTACCTCAAAATTTTTGCTCTATTTCATTGTTAATTAATGAAAAAAGCCTACTTTTGCAGCTCAATTAATCTATACATAATGTCTAACACAGTAAAAATTTAAAAATTAACTAGATGACTGAAGAACAAAAACACAACCCTCAAAATGAAGAAGCCAGGGAAGAAAACACCCAACCTGAGGCTGAAAAAAAAGAGCAAAAGGCTAAACAACAGCAGGAAGTAAAAGCTGAAGAAACCAAGCCAGAACCTAAACCGGAAAAATTTGAAGCCGCTGACCTTAAAAACACAGAAGCACCAAAAGATTTTTACCCGGAACAACCAAAATCAACCCCAACAGACTGGGCTACCCCATCAGATGATTTTGACTGGTCTGATAAAAGCAAAACTGACGACCAGTATTCCGATGAAGAAATGGACAAACTGGAAAACGTTTACAGCGAAACATTATCAACCATTTCAGAAAATGAAGTTATTGATGGAACCGTTGTATCGGTAGGTGCGCGTGAAGTGGTTATCAACATTGGCTACAAATCTGAAGCCGTTGTATCAGCGAGTGAATTCCGCTACAATCCGGATTTAAAACCCGGCGACAAGGTGGAAGTCATGGTAGAGTCTCTTGAGGATCCTACCGGGCAGTTGATTTTATCCCACAGAAAAGCACGCTCACTGCGTAGCTGGGAACGTGTAAATACAGCCTATAAAAATGATGAGATAATCAATGGGTACATAAAATGCCGTACTAAAGGTGGTATGATCGTAGATATATTTGGCATCGAATCATTCCTTCCCGGTTCCCAGATTGACGTAAAACCAATTCGCGATTACAATCAGTATGTTGATAAAACCATGGAATTTAAAGTGGTAAAAATCAACAAGGAATACAAAAATGTGGTTGTTTCACATAAAGCCCTTATTGAAGCAGAACTTGAAGCACAGAAAAAAGAGATCATCGCCAAACTTGAAAAAGGTCAGGTACTTGAAGGTACAGTTAAAAACATCACATCTTACGGTGTATTTATTGACCTTGGTGGCATTGACGGACTTATTCATATCACAGATCTTTCCTGGGGACGTGTTCAACATCCCGATGAGATTGTATCCCTTGATGAAAAAATTCAGGTTGTTATCCTTGACTTTGACGATGACAAAAAACGGATTGCACTTGGATTGAAACAGCTTACTCCCCATCCATGGGATTCACTTGATACTGATCTCAAAGTTGGTGATAAAGTAAAAGGAAAAGTAGTTGTTATGGCTGATTACGGAGCTTTTGTTGAAATTGCTCCCGGTGTTGAAGGCCTTATCCATGTATCTGAAATGTCATGGTCACAGCACCTGCGTTCAGCCCAGGAATTCATGAAAGTTAGTGATGAAGTTGAAGCCGTTATTCTGACGCTTGATCGTGAAGACCGCAAAATGTCTCTTGGCATTAAACAACTTTATCCCGATCCATGGGAAAACATCAAAGAAAAATATCCGCCCAAATCCAAACACAAAGCCAAAGTACGTAACTTTACCAATTTCGGCGTGTTTGTAGAACTTGAAGAAGGCGTTGACGGACTTATTCACATCAGTGATTTGTCATGGACCAAGAAAATCAAACACCCTGCTGAATTCACAAACATCGGAGAAGATATCGAAGTTGTTGTTCTTGATGTTGACAAAGAAAGCCGTCGGCTTAGCTTGGGACACAAACAACTTGAAGAAAATCCATGGGAAGTGTTTGAAACGATTTTCAGCGAAGGAAGCATCCATGAAGGCACTATCGTTGAATTAACCAACAAAGGAGCTGTAATTTCATTGCCCTATGGCGTTGAAGGATTTGCCACTCCCAAACACCTGGTTAAAGAAGACGGCAGCAAAGCACAAGCCGATGAAAAGCTCAACTTTAAAGTGATAGAGTTTAATAAAGACGCTAAAAAAATCTTTGTTTCGCACAGCCGCATTCATGAAGATGAAAAAAGAGCACAGAAAAACGCTGAATTAAAAACAAAGAAAAAAGCGTCAAAAGCTGCTTCCGGTAAAGCAAAACGCATCAATGAAAAAGCTAAAAAAACAACGTTTGGTGATATATCCCACTTGTCTCAGCTAAAAGAACAACTTGAAGAATCTGAAAAGGCTAAAAAAGAAAAAGACGTCAAAGCCGCCAAAGCTAAACTTGATGCAAAAGAGGTTGAAAAAGAGAAAAAAGCCGAAGCTGAAAAAGAGGCAAAAGAGAAATCATCTACCCCCAAGGCTGAATCTGATGAAGCTGAGGTAAAAAAGGATAAACAAGAGGATAAAAAGCCAAAGGCAAAGAAAGCAGCATCCAAAAAATCCACCGCCAAAACCAAAAAAGCTGACGAAAAGGATGAGGTGAAAAAGGAAAAAGAGGATGTGAAGAAAGAAGACGAGAAGCCAAAGGCTAAGAAAGCAACATCCAAAAAATCCACCGCCAAAACCAAAAAAGCTGCTAAAAAGGATGAGGTGAAAAAGGAAAAAGAGGATGTGAAGAAAGAAGACGAGAAGCCAAAGGCTAAGAAAGCAACATCCAAAAAATCCACCGCCAAAACCAAAAAAGCTGAGGAAAAGGATGAGGAAAAAGAGGCCGAAAAGCCCAAGGCTAAAAAGAAGACAACAAAAAAAACATCCTCTAAAACTAAGAAGTCTGATGACAAGAAAGATTCAGAATAATCTGATTTAAAAATACATACCCTACGCCAAAAAAACCGTTTTGAATCAATTCAAAACGGTT
>JAYENB010000177.1:0-8819 GCA_034721855.1 Bacteroidota bacterium | reverse complement strand
AAGAAGACAACAAAAAAAACATCCTCTAAAACTAAGAAGTCTGATGACAAGAAAGATTCAGAATAATCTGATTTAAAAATACATACCCTACGCCAAAAAAACCGTTTTGAATCAATTCAAAACGGTTTTTTTTATAATTGTAGCTAAACATCTAATTAGTGTTTGTCCATAAAGTCGAACATTTATCTATATCGATTAATAAAATTCCAAAATACAAGCAACAAATAACAAAACTTGTCCGGCGAAGACGGATAAACTCCAATATTCAATGGTCGAGATTCCAAGAACTGTCCCGCACTTGTTTCGGGAACTTATCCCAGCCTGTCTTTCGCTAAAAACTATGCATAGCTGGTTGGCAGGAAGCGAAGACGAATATGGTTTGCGACATTTTGTTTCTGTCATTGGATTTACCGTCATGCGTCGGTACAGGTTTGGTAATTGTTATTTATTTGAAATTTTGTGCAAACGAGGGCAGAGCCAAGCTCGCTTGAGCTATGCCAAGTGCAGACAAAATTATATAAATTTGTCATCCGTCTTCGCCGGACAAGTTTTGTATTTTGGTGCTTTTTATATAAGCTGTACTTTATTGACAGACACTATTTAGAACCATGTGTATTTCTCTTCAAAGCATCAGCCATTTTATGCAACGCATGCTGCCTGTCTGAAGGACTTAGTTTGCTCTGAAACTGAGGTGTGTTGTTGACATCTACGATGAATATTTTTCCACTGTCCCTATCCCGCAACACATCAAGTTCACCGAATTCCAGGTTTGTATGCTCACAAAACCGGTTAATGTCCTGAATTTCTTTATCCGACAACATATCATGAATATTCCGTACATGTGATGTGGCCGGATGCCCAAAACGGTCTTTTTCCGGTTTGAATTTTTCATACACAAACGATAAGGCCCCAAAAATTATGGGTACGCGAATATCAACCACCATACCATCATCGGTTGTATTGTTTATTAGTACCTGATAAATATAACCGTCTTCTTTTTTGTCAACAGGGCCGTTGAGTACGGTACCGTCATGGATGGCGTTGATATCGTTCTTTTTTACTATTTTCCCCTTGTATATTAGGGGATTGATAAAGGTTGAATAACCAAATACGGATTTAACTGCCTGATCGACTGTTTTTTTACTTATATCTCTGCTGTAGAGGTTTATTACCTTCTTATGCCTGGCAATGCTTTCCAGGTATTCGAATTCTTTCCTGAAGGTGAGATATTCCCAGTATATGGCAAAATCAAACTTATTGTGGGGCCTGTTGGTGACGTTGTAATTAAGCTGCTTTGCCAATGAATAAATGGTTGAACGCCGGCTCGGGTAGTGGGGGTAAACCAGTATGGTTTTGGTTTTAAACCCATTTTTTAGCCAATGATAACACGCCAGAAACACATAGTTGATATCTTTCATGAGCATTTCAGAATATGGCATATTTTTGTGATACCTGTTAAAAAATCCCCTGAATTTTTTGTGTGATGTGCCCATTTTTTGTCAAATCCATTTGCTCAAAATTACACTTTTTTTTGACACCCCCTATCCATGCATAAATCATTTAAATGTTGAATCTTGCATTGATATAATGTAAATTATATTTGTATTTTTGTTGTTTTTAAATGTATATTTTGCATTTTATGTATTTTTAAATTTCTTATTAAGTTTAATTTGTATCCTAATTACATTTATTTTCTAATATTGTAAAAATCATTCAAAATAAATTATCTTATGTTAAATTGTAAACATCAGATAATCAAATATAAAATCGTTGCTAACGGTTAATAACGGTTATTAACCGTTAGCAACGGCTAATGTTTGAAATAAATTTATGTACAATTAATATATAAATTTTTCTCTATATCCCCGAAGATGTTATCTTTCCCCAGCAGCCTGACGGAGGCCGGCATCCTGAGTTCCGGGACAGCATGCTGTTTGCCCTCACGGCAGATTGACCAGCGGAAAATCCTGTCCGGGAGAACAAACAGCCGCTGTACCGGAACTCAGATAAAGGCCGCAGGCAGAGACCATTTTCCTGAAAGGCAAAAAATATGCCCGCTGCCATAATAATTATTCACATTACCGAAACGGCATAAAAGCAGAAAACTTATACCGATATATGTTCAATTGAATAATTTAATGATTAACTGAAAATATTGAACATGAGAACGCAACTTGGTATTAGAAGTCCCCTTAAGTAAGTTTATGTTGAGACTAACTTCGTCAATGGGTTTTCTACTCGACGTCAGAAAAGAATTATGTCAGGCTGCAAATATACATAAGCCCATTTTTCAATTCTTTATTATCCCTTGCGATGTTTATCCTGATATACCGATTATAATCTTTCCCAAAATGTTCACCGGGAATTACGGCCGTTTTATATTTTTCATACATTGTTTTTGCAAAGTCAATACCATCCGGAATGTTTTCAGGCAATTTGGCCCATATAAAATAGCCACCCCCGGTTTCGGGAACATCAAAACCTGCCCTGGTCAACATGGCTGTTCCCAGTTTGTAATTCTCACTCAACTTTGTTTTTGTCTCTTTAACATAACGTGTTGCCTGCATGCTGTCACTTATAAAACGGGCAAGGCTTTCCTGCAAAACCGATGGTACTGACAATCCGGTGTAATCATGAATGTCCGATATCCGGTTATACCTTGAGTGATGGCAAAAGAAATACCCAATGCGCCATCCTGTGATGCTGTAGAGTTTGGAAAAACTGTTGACATAAAATACATTGGGATAAAAATTATCATAAGGGTAATATGCTTCCCCGTTGAAACACAGTTTATCATATACTGCATCAATGATAACCTGACACCCATAGTGAACTGAAAGGTCAATCAGTTTATCAAATAAAGCTTTCTTCAACACAAAACCATGAGGATTCCCCGGGCTGTTGACAAAAAACACATCAGGGCGGTATGCTTCGAAAAAATCTTCCAGATGGCGTTGCATTTCTGCCTCATCATTGAGCATTTCAAGGCTTTGGAACATATCTCCATATAGCCGCGGCAGGTGGAGATACGATTCATACACGGGAGCAAAGGCTGCTGCTTTCAATTTTCTATTTGGTTCATGAAAACTCATATACAGCAAATGGATGGCTTCAGTGGCACCATTGCACACCATCAGAGAGGTTTCTTCTCTGTTGATTTTATGCTGATACATGTTGTAAATGTGTTCACGGAGTTGTTTGTTTCCTGGTCCGGGAGCATACTGATGTACTGGTTGCGCAGCTGTTTGGTGCAGGATGTCAAGCAAGTCAGACGGAGGCGAAAATCCAGGGACTCCCTGTGCCAGGTTTATACCACCGTATTCTTTAACAAGGTTAGAAAAATACGATATCCATGATTGATGGGGTGCCATACGACTTTTCAAGTTAATGTCAAACAAAAGTAATCATTCAGACAATAAAAGACAAAAGACAAAAGACAAAAATAAGGGGTTAGGTGTCAGGTGTCAGGTGTTAGGAGGGAAACTTTTCCTAAATCCTAACTCCTAACTCTTAAATCCTTATTTTTGGCTTTTGATTTTATTATTCCAATTTTAAGCTGTGAACGCTTATCAATTTTTTAATCAATATCACCAGCCATGTCCAGGATGCTGTCAGCAAGGCTTTCCCAGCTCATGTATTTTTTCAGGTCACGGATGTTCTGTTTGTAAGTTTCTGCTTTATTTTCTTTAAAATAATCAAGGATGATAGCAGCAATGTTTTCAGCTTTTACTTCTGTTGCTATTTTACCGGTCACACCATCTTTCACCACTTCTTTCAATCCACCGACATCGGTAGTGAGCATAGGTATTTTAAAATGATAAGAAATGGAAGTTATTCCGCTCTGGGTTGCTGATTTATAGGGCAGCACACTCACATCCGCTGCAGAGAAAAACAAAGGCACTTCATCATCGGGAATGTACCGGACAAATTTGTGTATGTTGTCATTGTTTTTATTTGCATCTATTTGTTTTTGGTACTTATCAAAGCTGCCATAGCAATCACCCGCGATGATGAGCTGATAGGAGTCATCCAGTTTGCCAAAAGCATCAATCAGCAAATCGAGGCCTTTATATTCCCTGATGAAACCAAAAAACAACAAGGTTTTTTTGTCCTGTGAGATGTTTAATTTTCCCCGTGCTTTGGTTTTGTCCATCAATGTACCAAAATGATCATACAGCGGGTGTGGATGAAAAATGTACCTGGCTTTTGGTTTTAACCGTATCAATTCCTTTTCCACACTGCGCGACATGACAACATAAGCATCCGTGCGTTTGAGGAAATACCGGATAAGCGGGATGTCAAAAAAGCGCTTTTCATGGGGAATGACATTGTCCAGGATGGCAATCCGACGGGCGCGTTTTTTCATTTTACCGGCGACATAACCCAGCGATGGGCCAAAAAAGGGCATCCAAAATCGCATGATAAGCAACCGTGGATTGATTTTCCTGACACGCCGGGCTGTTTTCATCCAGTTAAAAGGATTGATGCTGTCGAGGATACGTTCATTGTCTATAGCCTCAGGGCTGTCATTTTCAGGAACATATTGGGATTTACCGGGAAATAAGACATCCGGGTATTGCCTTTTAAAATTAATTACCCGAAGCTCATGGTCTTTTTTTTCAAGTGCCCTGTATAAATTAGCATTGAACTGGGCTATCCCGCCTCGGTAGGGATAAAAGGTGGATACGAAACAAATTTTCATAACATATCGCTAAAATTCATACCATCAAATTTCACAAAAGTAACAAATTACCCCTGTTTTTCTCCCCAGACGATTTTATTTTCATCATCCCTGTGAATTTTATTGTTGTCAAACAGCCACTCAATCACTTTGATAAGTTTATCGTTTTTGTATTTGCTTTCTTCCACCAGTTTATTCAATAACACGGGTTGTTCCTGTATCCTGTTTTTGATGCTGTCCAGGATCATATCAAATTCATATTTACTCAGCCCCAACTCATTGCGCCTAAGGCACACATCACACTGCCCGCAGCGTTTCGGATTTTTCTGCCCGAAATATTCAAGCAATGTCTGTGACCGGCATTTAGCTGTTGTCTGGGCATAATGTGTTACCGCTTCAATACGGGATTCGAATCTTTTTTTACGGAAGTTGTATGATTTCACATCAAACAACAGGCTTTTCACGGGTAAGCGTTCTTCTGTGTAAACCACTTGAGGTTTATTCTTGCGGGGGATATACTTCAGAATGTTTAGCTTTTGCAATGTTTTAAGATATTCATAAATAACTTTTGGGGTGGTGCCTGAGCGTTTGGCCAGTACCTCTTCGTTTATGGGTGTAAAATTGGTAAACAATCCCGTGTAACTTCTGAGCAGCAATTTAATGAACACATCGTGATTTTTATTGGCTACCTGAAACTCGTACAGTTTATCCCGTTGCAGCACAAACATAACGCGACTGGGGTTATTAACTTCGTCGGTTAATTCCATGTACCCTTCTTCGGCTAAAATTTTCAAACTGTAATGTATGGTAATCGGGTCAATTTTAAATTTTTTTGAAAAATCATATATATCGAAATCATAGGCCATGTCTTTTCCGGCTCCAACAGGTAATTCATAATAATTTCCCAGGGATTCATACACTCTTCTAATTTTATCTTCGGGTGGAAAATTGGTTTTTAAGCGTTTCTGCAGATTCGATACATCGGCATCGTTATACAACAACACAGCCCATGCTTTTTTCTCGTCCCTTCCTGCCCTTCCGGCTTCCTGGAAATAAGCTTCAAGAGAATCCGGTAAATCAATATGCACCACCAGCCTGACATCAGATTTGTCAATGCCCATACCAAAAGCGTTGGTAGAAACCATAATACGCAGCTTATCATTTTGCCATGCCTCCTGTTTTTGTTCCCGTATTTCCTTGCTAAGGCCGGCGTGATAATAATCTGCTGATATACCATATTTGTGCAGAAACTCCGCGGTCTTTTTTGTTTTATTACGATTCCTAACGTAAATTACAGCCGTTCCGGGAATACGCTTGACAATTTTAAGTAATTCATAAGCCTTGTTTTCAGCATACCGCACAACGTAAGCCAGGTTTTTTCGTTCAAAACTCTTTTGCAGTACATTTTCTTTCTCAAAATGCAGTTTCTCCTGTATGTCTTTCACCACTTCAGGGGTTGCTGTGGCTGTCAGTGCAAGTATCGGCACATCGGGAGCAAATTCCCGGACATTGGCAATTTCAAGGTATGAAGGTCTGAAATCGTAACCCCACTGGGAAATGCAGTGTGATTCATCTACTGCAATGAGGTTGACATTCATTTGTTTCAGGCGTTCACGGAAAGCATCTGTTTGCAAGCGTTCGGGTGACAGGTATAAAAATTTAAAATTTCCGTTTACAGCATTGTTTAAGGCC
Organism: Bacteroidota bacterium; assembly: GCA_034721855.1. GTDB lineage: Bacteria > Bacteroidota > Bacteroidia > Bacteroidales > ML635J-15 > JAQIBY01. Next base: position 2,446 of record JAYENB010000177.1, on the reverse strand, counting down.
ATTTCAATTTCGTCCCTTCTCATGCCTGAATAAACAGCGGTAGCTTTAATGCCGCGGCGTTTTAAGTTATACACCTGGTCTTTCATTAAGGCAATCAGGGGTGTTATAACCAAACAAATGCCTTCTTTGGACAAGGAATACACCTGAAAAGTAATTGATTTTCCACCTCCTGTCGGCATCAGACCCAGGGTATCATTGCCTTCCGCTACAGAAAAAATTATGTCTTCCTGCAGAGGTCGAAAGCTACTAAACCCCCAATATTTAACCAGTATTTTGCGATACTCATTCATTTCCGGGACTTTGACCAAAAATAGTAAATAAAATCATTACGGCATAAAAGATAGGATTATTGTACCTAAACCAGATAAATCTCGTAGGTTGAATAACCAACGGGGTAAACTAAAAATCCTAAATTCTAATTTCTAAATACTAAACAAATTCAAATTTTCAAATTTATCAATTACCAAAACATATTCTTACCAAACTGTTAGAATTTGCTTTGAATTTAGGATTTATTTAAATGTTTATTGAGATATTAATGAGTTCAGTCTAAAAAGTAAAAATAACAAAATTTCCCACCAAGCCACAAAGACACCAAGTTTCACAAAGTACTGGTATTCAATAAAATTAACTTTGTGATTTCTTTGTGTCTTAGCGGATCGTGGGATAAAATGACTTTTTAGACCGGGCTCATTAATTAAAAAACAAACTACTAATCAGGTGTTATGGCATTGTTACAAAATAACCTGAATATTTAAGCTCGTTCTTTTTGCTTTTTATTTCGTTATAAAAACTTTAAATAAACTGTGGCTATTCGCAGTTTTTATGCCTTGTAAAAAAACAAAAATAACTTCGCCTATTCTGTTCACTTTATTTCGTAACAACACCTATGTGCAAGTTGGAATAAAGCAAAAAGAGAATAAAAATTGATTTATCCCGTTGGATGTCTATCCTACGAGATTTAAGAATAACGATTAACGATTTTTGATTTACGAAGTAAAAATGGAAACAGCATTGAAAGAGAATGAAAATTGATTTAAGATCAAAAGACCAGCACACATAGTAAGTGCAAAACATTGGCGGAGAAGTGGTTATTTGACATGGAATTAGTAATTTTGAAACCAAGTATTATTAAGGGGCCTTCTATTAATTCTTTTCTTCTAATTTTTTACGTAGTTTTTTTATTTCTTCAATTATTATTCCTGTATAACGTGTTATCTTTTTGTCTGATTCACCATCTTTTATCATTTCAATCGCTATTTCAATATCTCGTTCTTTTCTTCCTTTTTTTTCTCCCTCTTTTCTTCCTTTATCAATACCTTTTTCCTCAGCAGTCTCTAAGGCATCTTTTTCTATCGCCAGACTGTCTAAATAACGTTCATATCTTTTTCTCTCTTCCTTGCTCATGTTTAACTCTGATAATCTCTTTTCTGCTTTATCAATATTTTTTGAGGTAAAATCTTTTTTAACTTCGTTATTCTTTATCATATAAATCCATTCATCTATTCGTTTACGGACTATATTTTTGTATCTTTCTACAGTTATTAAGTAATATTCCGGAAATATCTTTTTTTCTATAAATTTTATTTTTGGTTCGTAATTCTCAACTTTTTCTATTTTTTCTTTTACAATTAATGGTGTGCCTGTATTCATTCCTTTAAATTCTGTTGTTCCGTAATATATATAATCGTCACCTAAACCAAGATTAAAGTATAATATACTAACCGATATTACTTTACTTATTTCTTTATATCTTTTCCCAAGTTTTAGATTTTCTACTATTACTTTTGATGTGCCATATAATATTCGTTCTAAATAATCTGATTGACGTGTATTTTGTATTTCTATTATAATTTTTCTATGATGACTATCTTCTATCAATAAGTCAACACGATTAAATTTATCTGTTTCGTACTTCTGATCACTCTCACTTTCAAGTATATTCAAAATTTTAATATTGAGCCCAGTCTAAAAAGGCATTGCTTTGCCACTAAGACACGAAGACACAAAGTATCACAAAGATTAAAGCATTGTAATTCTGTCCTTTGTGGGTCTTGGTGTCTTAGTGACTTTGTGGCATTTTTCATTTTTTTGACTTTTTAGACCGTGCTCAATATTATCGTCTTCAAGTAAAGCAGATAGAAATCCTTCCAAAACATCAAAGTTTGCTTTCTCACGAAGAATAGTCTTCATCGCCCAGTCAAAACGTATTAATTTCTTGCTCATAGTATTATATTTTGTTTGTAATTTTATAAAATTTCAGACGATTTACCAACCAAACAATAAAATTTTCAGCTGATTCATCCCCGGGCAATCATAAATATTTTTTGCCACGAATTATTAATATGCTTAAATGACAGTAATTCAGAACTTAACCTTTTTGTCAAGCATTAAATTTATTACATACTTTTCCCCTTACCTTCTCAGGTAATGTAGTGAATCTCAA
>JAYENB010000176.1:0-2638 GCA_034721855.1 Bacteroidota bacterium | reverse complement strand
TAAAAAATTCAAACATGGATCCACCTTGCATGATGGAATCCATATTGTGAGAAACGGAATCACCGGTGCAACTACCTTCACATAAAATTACCAACGAAAGGCTGCTCATTGTACCCGGGCTCGGACAACCACAGTCGCGGTATCCTTCAAGTACAATGTTTGAACACCCATAATCATCGGTAACTGTATAACTGTAATTACCCGGTGATGAAATGGTGTCTGAAAAATTTGCGGAAGATTGTGCTACACTATTAACGTTGTAATTAGATGTCGGGCTACCATCCCAACCAACGGTTGTCCATTCAACCAAAAATTCTGAGTATGCACTAATACATTCCTGGTCATTAAAATTAATGATTTCTATTTCATCAAAAACCGTAAAGGTCATTTCATCCTGGTCAGCCACCACACATGGACCACTAACTTCATTAACAATGGTATAAGTTCCGGGAGCAAGGTTATCGTTTTCCGGATCAATAATTCCATCAGCAATGGCATCATCAATATCCGGACTTGTGGTCACAGTTCCCTCATCTTCAATTTCCAGATATACAGCAGGGTCTGAGATACACATATCAGGAATATCAGTAATAGTGGGATCAAGGTTTTCGTACAATTCAATAACCACGGTATCGCTTGCCCAGCATCCGGAGCCATCATCGTATTCAAGATACCACATCACTTCATACTCCCCGTCAATGTCAACGGTAACCGTTGTTGTGGGATTATTTGGATTGAAGAAGTTCAAGGTTCCGGGGCCACTTAACTGTTGCCATGTGCCGGTAACATCCGAAGGCGTGGTACTTCCTTCCATTGTGGTCTGATGATCACAAACAAACTGGTCATCTCCGGCATCAGGCTCAAGATTGGGATTAACAACCAAGTTAACTTCATCTGTACCTGTACATCCGGCTTCACTCGTTACGGTAACCGAATATGTATCTGAAGAAGACACATTGTTTGTTTGGGTGGTTGTGCCATCACTCCAGTCAAAATAAGCCCCTGCCCCTGCATCAAGGATAAAGGGAGCATCGTACTCACATACCAGCAAATCATCACCGAGGTCGGGTATTGGGGCATCATTTACAGTCACTTCAATAGAATCTGCATCCCAGCAGTCACCCTCTGTAACGGTAACTGCATATATTCCGCTTTCATCAACACTGATTGTTGTGGTATTTTCACCACCCGACCATTCATAATCAAAACCGCTGCCTGTTCCGGGATTCAGCGTGACAGGCACATCATAATCACATACACTAATATCATCGCCGAGATCAGGTACCGGTGTTGTGGTGATGGTAATGTTGGATTCATCTGTTCCCTCGCAGCCGTATTCATCCGTCACCGTAACTGAATATGTACCGGAACTATTAACATTGATTACCTGAACATGCTCCCCGGTACTCCAGTTGTAGGTATCCCCTGCACCAGCATCGAGAGACAAAGGAATATCATAATCACACTCACTGTAATCACCTCCCAGGTCAGGTGTGGGGGCTGCATGTACAGTCACATTTACTTCATCCGTTGCTGTACATGACACATCATCCGTAACAGTAACAACATAAGTACCAGTTGTTGTGGGGTTGATGGTTTCTGAATTTTCTCCCGTACTCCATGCATAATCAACAAATCCCGCTCCTGCATCCAGTGTGATTGGAAGATCGTAATCACAAACATCCTGGTCAGGTCCCAGGTCAACCTGAGGATTTGAAAACTGAACCGTAACTGAATGCGTCTCTGTATCACATGGATAACTCACTTCAAGATAATAAGTCGTTTCAGATGAAGGAGTTACTGTTAGCGTTTCTTCATGCGAATCATCATAAAGCCATGTCCAACTAAACACATTTGGATCAATGGATGGGTCATACGTAAAACTCAGTGTAGCTTCATCGCCGGGTTCACATATAGGACCATCCTCAAACATTAGTATATCGGTATCAATTTCATCATAAATATAAATGGTATCAAGGGTTAGTTCAGGATCACAAGGACAACCGCCTTCATAAGACAACAAAATATATTCCATCCCTTCAGGAGTACCATCCTCATACACATCAAATATCAATGTATCACCTGCCATCCCTGCGGGGATAGTAAAAATATTTGAAAAACTGTCATAATCATTACCCATGGAAGCATCACCACCAATGGTCAATTCCACATCCATGTCCTGACTGACATCCAATGTATCTTCCCTTTCAAAATAAACATACACCTGGCATCCTTCATACACTCCATTTGTCATATCCCATGAATTAAAACTTTCGGAATTCAATTGTTCCCCTGACATAAAACTGCCTGCCTGAAAAAATACCCCTGAATCATAAGATGAATCACCTGCATCACCAATGGCCAGTTTAATGTGGTATGTTTCGCAAATTTGGACTTCTGCCTCAGCCGTTAACGGAATGCTGGCTCCGTCGTATTCAATGTCATCATTGTAAGCAAGGCCTTGTCCTCCACTGCCTGATGTAGAACCTTCATAATATACCTGGTTATTGAACAAATTATCAATGGTAACAGGTTGTCCATTTGGCAACAAGGCAATATTTTCTGCATTGTTGGAATAAGGACCGTTTATGCCGGGTCCCGACAAGAAAAAACCAAACACATCGTTGAAAGAAGAATT
>JAYENB010000175.1:0-2641 GCA_034721855.1 Bacteroidota bacterium | reverse complement strand
ATTCCGGAACAGCAACTGCAATCATTCTAATAATTAGTTTTATTGGTCATTTTTTAGATTAATTAGAGCAATTAGAAATTAGGTCAATTAACAGTTATTTAATTTTAAAATGTGAACAGTTACCAATAGCTTTTACCTCAATAATAATTTCATTTTCAACCAAAATGTCCATTGATAAGCGATTTAATTCTTCTTTTTCTATTTCCCTGCCTGCCGGTAGGCAGAGCTTGCCCGGCGACAGACGGGTTAGCGCCTTTGCGTCTCAGCGATAACAATTAAATGTACCTGACTATTTACCGATATTCAATTTATTACTCTTTTTTATAGACTTGAAGATAACACATATAATAATAATTGAATGTACAATAAGTCTTCGGTAAGCGAATTTAATAAGTTACCCCTTAGCAAGATGCTTGGGGCACTTTATTTTCGCAGCCCGGCGTAGCCGTATATCCTGACGCCGGCGATGCCTTGTTTTTTGTACTGCAGACAGAGTGACAGGGGGAACTCCTGTTCTGCAGTATTACAAAAACAGGTATCGCTGGTGGCAGATAGCAGGCGGAGACGGAGACAATGTTGCTCAGTGGCAATATGGTTCCCCGCTGCCCAAAAAACAATTAGCTTAAACGCAGAATGGTACATGATTTTTTGCCGGTGTTCTCGTGAAAACCTGTGGTTAGTGACCATAAAACAGGTTTTTGCATGACAAAACTCACCCTAATGTTAAACTATTCATTTTAGGTTTGTGATAAATTTAATATTCTGATATTTGTCAACATAAAAAATGGAAATCTATGAAATATGATCTTATTGTAATCGGTAGTGGTCCCGGAGGATATGTGGCCGCCATTCGTGCATCTCAACTTGGATTGAAAACTGCCGTAGTGGAAAAAGCAGAAACCGGCGGTGTGTGCCTGAACTGGGGATGCATCCCCACAAAGGCATTGATAAAATCCGCCCAGGTGTATAATTACCTGAAACATGCTGAAGATTACGGGATTAATACGGGTGATGGCATCAGCCCGGATTTTACAAAAATTATTGAACGCAGCCGAAGCGTGGCTGATAAAATGAGTAAGGGCATTCAGTTTCTTTTCAAAAAGAACAAAATAGATTTACACGAAGGTTATGGACGGATTGCCGGAAAAGGAAAGGTAGAACTAACAAAAGAGGATGAAACTACAGATGTACTGGAAGCAGAGCATATTATCATCGCCACTGGCGCTCATTCAAAAGAGTTACCCGGCATCACGCAGGACGGGAAAAACATCATTGGTTACAGAAAAGCGTTGACGCTGGAAACATTGCCTGATTCCATGATTATCGTTGGTTCCGGGGCAATAGGTTCTGAATTTGCTTACATTTATAATGCACTGGGCACAAAAGTGACTCTAATTGAATTTTTTCCCGAACTTGTTCCCAATGAAGACAGTGATGTGAGCAGGCAATTGAAACGCTCCTTTAAAAAGTCCGGCATTAAGGTAATGACCAAGACCAAAGTGGAAGCGGTTGAACCCCAACATGGTAAATGTCATGTGACGGTTGAAACCAAAAAAGGAATAGAAGAACTTGAAGCGGATGTGGTGCTGTTAGCTGTTGGTGTTGAGCCGAATCTGACAGACATTGGGCTTGAAGATGCCGGTATTGCATTGGAAAAAGGCAAAATCAAAGTGGATGACTATTACCGGACAAACGTGGATGGTGTGTATGCCATTGGCGATGTTGTACACGGTCCGGCATTGGCACATGTGGCTTCAGCGGAAGGCATTACCTGTGTGGAAAATATAGCAGGCAAGAAACCGGAACCCATTGATTACAACAACATTCCTTCTGCTGTATATACTGTTCCTGAAGTATCATCTGTTGGTTTGACCGAAGCCATGGCAAAAGAAGCCGGCTACGAGGTGAAAACCGGAAAATTCCCGCTTACGGCCTCAGGGAAGGCTACCGCCGCCGGAAACAATGATGGTTTTGTGAAGCTTATTTTTGATGCATCTACAGGAAAGCTACTGGGAGCTCACATGATGGGTGAGAATGTCACCGAAATGATAGCTGAACTAATTGTGGCCAAAAAAATGGGTGCTACAGGTCATCAGATTATCAAATCAATACATCCGCATCCGACCATTTCCGAAGCGGTGATGGAAGCTGCAGCAGCGGCTTATGATGAGGTGATACATATATGAGGGCACGATAGGGCGAGTTGGCGAGTTGGCGATGGGGCGAGCTGGCGAACCCGTAACACGAAGGAACGATGGCACGATAGGGCGAAGGCACGATGGGGTGAGGGGTGATTGTGTGATGGAGTGATGAGTAGTGAGTAGTGAGTTGTGAGTGGTGAGTGGTGAGTTGTGAGATGGGTAGAAAGCACGATGGCGAAAAAGAACGATAGCACGATAGCATGAAATGTAAAGTGATAAACCTTTTGTTTTATGTTCTTATTCTATCGTATCATCTCCCTACCACCATATGTGCAAATCACTGCTAGTCGGCAGGCGGGTGCGGATAAAACAACAACATCTGTCGCAGACAGCTCATCTGTGTCAATCTGTGAAAATCCGTCTGCACTCCGTTCCGCCGGACACGGTCTGTGGACAAAAATCAAAAAGACGTCGCAGACGGCTAAAATCCGTGTTAATCC
>JAYENB010000174.1:0-2650 GCA_034721855.1 Bacteroidota bacterium | reverse complement strand
TGGCGGTAATTGAAAGCCTCTATTACGGGTGTCCTGTGTTTGCCACCCCTTACGGTTCCTTGCCTGAACTTGTGGGACAGGATTATGGGTTTTTATCTGCTTCTTTAACTGAGCTGACAAAAGCCGCCAGCCACGCAGGAAATTATGACGCAAAACAATGCCATGAATACGCACGTGATAATTTTAATGCAGACCGCATGACAGATAAATACCTGATGTTTTTTGAGAAAATCCTCAACGGTGAAAACATCAACAACGAAAAACCACGGTTACACAAGAAGCAGGAACAGAAATACCTTGATTTTTATTGGTAATAGCTATCTTTTGTGGTAACGCAAACAAAAACTGTGACAAAAACTCTTGATCACTATTCCGGAATCACCCCGTATTCGCTAAGCAATGGGCTGACATAGTTTTTGGCTTGTTCAGGATGCTTGTTTTTAAATTGTTTTTGTACTTCTTTCATAAATTCATATTCATAATTAGTGTTGTTATTTTGAGAACGCTTGTATATAATGCGTAAACTTTTTCCTTCATTTGCATTGGTGAGATAAGCAATTTCAACTTTCATTGCCTGATTTGTTTCCTTATCGAAGAGAACAAGCGATTTTTTCTTTAATACTCTTGTGATTTGCGGAAAATAGTTGCTTTTAAGGCTACGGGGACTGACTTTGTCTAGATAACATAGAGATGAATCAAGCTGTCCGAGCTTTTCAGCATACATTGCCAGGCTTAATAAAACCACTTCGTTAGAAGGAGAAAAGTTGTAGGCCCTATCTCCATATTTCATTGCGTTTTCTAAATCTCCGGTATCAAAATAGACATTTGCCAGCTCAATAATAGTCCGAACGTGGTAGGGGCTGTCTTTCAAGGCATCTTTGTACACTTTTATAACTTCTTTTGTATTTTTATTAAGGACATACATGAATTTTGCTTCTAGCTGTAAAAACGGTGTGTTTCTTGGTGATATAGAAACAAATGGAGAGCGAATATCTTTAATCAGCGGATAAATGGTTGCTTTGCTACGATTTTGACTTAAATTAATGTACATCTTATTTATGGCAATTTCTGCCTGCATCCGTTTCCATGAGGATAAAGCTGTGAAGGACAAAATACTGAGGGCAATAATGAACAAAATAGGCAAGCTGTTTTTATGTGGCTGAGTGATTTTTTTTGCTTTTGTCTGATAGTATAAAAATGTTGAAAAGGCAAAGATCAGATTAAGCAATATTTGAGCTTCCACTCTTTCCTTTGGGAAACTAAAGAATGAAAAACACATATATCCAACTGTTCCAAATAATAATGCCAGCGCAAAGATTTTATCATCAGGATTTTTGGCTTGCCGAATAATGCTGTTGAGATAAAAAATGATAAAACCAAACATTGTCAGATACACAATAAAACCAATGAATCCGATTTCCGACAATACTGTAAGATAGTCATTATGCATGCGACGAGGGACTTCCCAGCCAGCATTGTATCTAATAACATCGTGTTTAAGTATTTCAACCTTCCAGTTTCCGGAACCCACACCAAGCATAGGGTTTTCTTCAATCAATTCAGTGGTTTTGCCCCACAATTTAAAACGGGAATTCGTACTGTTATCCGAGAGATTGAAACTGCTTTCGATTCTCTTTTTAATGCTTTGTCCGTAGTCGAATTGTAAACTGATTACTCCAAATAATAAAATACTAGCCAGTCCAACTCCTGAAAAGACTATGAGGCTTTTTCTGGATAAATGACTTTTTCGTATGTGTTTTCGAATGTAAATCACAAAAAATATCAGACTAACAATTGAAGCAATAATTAAAGCCAACCAAACACCACGTGTCATTAATAGTACAATCAATAATAGACTGCTTAATGCTGCCAAAAATGCAAGGTTTTTCCATGTTTTTTTGAGGAAATAAATAGTGAAAGCAGAGAAAGTAAAGCCGAAAAACAGAATCTGAGAAAACATGTTTTTATTTGCAAAATTTCCTTTAATGAGTTTTGCATTGGTGAGTGAAAAACCATGCTCAGAGAACATGTTTAATGCCTGAACAATGCCAATAATTGAAATAAGCAAGGTGAATAACACCATTATTTTAAGGAAGATAGTGCGACTTCCCTTTTGAGGAACAATGTAAAGTAACAAGAAAAAAAACAACACAAAAAAACTGCCTGTTTTTAAAAATTCATGCAATGATTCTCCAGTATTTTGGGCAAAAAAGAAACCAACTCCTTGCAAAATAACCCAAAGTACATAAATTAGAATAAATGGATTTTTTAAAATGGAAAAATCAGCTTTTTTTAAAAAATTGTGTTTACTCAAGAAAGGTAAAGTGAATAACAAAAACAACAGAATTGCTAAACTAATCACTCTTATTTCAAGAGATTTGTCAAGTAGTGATTCGTAGCTAATGTTGCAGATTAGCAGAATAATAATGCTGAAAAAATAAAACAAAGGGTTTAAAAAAATATTGGTTTGTTTTTTTGTGTTTTTCTTTTTCATTTTCATTTTCATTTTGAAGTTTTTACTATTGAGTTCAGTCTAAAAAGTAAAAATAACAAAATTTCCCACCAAGCCACAAAGACACCAAGTTTCACAAAGTACTGGTATTCAATAAATTTAACTTTGTGATTTCTTTGTGTCTTAGCGGCTTTGTGG
>JAYENB010000173.1:0-2666 GCA_034721855.1 Bacteroidota bacterium | reverse complement strand
GGCTTTTTCAAGTTTAAGGCTGTCTTCAACAGAAGTATAGGCTATATCCGGCCACGTAACGGGTTTGTTTTTTACAATCTGATCACGTTGAGGCTGCCAACCGGATTTTACAGCATACACATACTGCAAAAAGCTAAGTACATCTTCATCCCAACAACCAATGCCCCTGATATCCTGGGTGAATATGATTTTATTGTGATTTACGTAGTTGCGGATTGGCCACGGGCCATACAACATGACGAAACCAGTAAAAAAAATTGCACCACGGACAAATACCGTTTTAATTTGTTTAGGTTTCCAAAGGACAAATGCATAAAGGGGAAGCAACAGAAAAACCTGGGGGCGGCACAACACTGCAGCACCAAGCACTGCTCCGGAAAACAAAAGGTACCAGAAATTTTTGTTCTTAACCGCAAGAAAAAGCGAAAGCATCATCAAAAAAACACTTACACTTTCACTATATACAACGGGAGTCCAAACAATGATAAAGGGATAACAACCATATAATATGGCTGCAATCAGTGCTGTTTGTTTGTTTTTGAAAAATGTGAGCACAACATGGTAAAGCAAATACACCGTAACCACATCCAGCACTATCTGCAACCAGGCTATTATCGGGAAAGCCGCACTCCAGTCTTTGCCGGTAAGCAACCAGAATGCCCCCATAAAAAAGCTGTACCCCGGCATTCTTCCAAAATACCCATATTCATGCCCGGGATTGATAGTATATTCTCCTGTTTCAACCAAATTCTCAAACATCCTTGCCCAGGCCCAGGTATCCCTGTCTGTCATAAAATTTTCCCGGGAAAAATATATATCAGCCCCAAATAAAATAAATACAATTCTTAACACCAATGCAGCCAGCAGCGTATAAATCAGTGGTTTTGAAATGTTGATTTTGTTTTGATTCATTGTAACTAATTAGTATCAACAAAAGTAAACATTTACCGCAAAGTCGGAGAGACGCTAAGTCACGATTGCATGATAGCACGATGTCATACTTTCATGCTGTCGTTACATCGTCCCATCGCCCTATCGTGCCTTCACGCTATCGTCATTTCTCAACGCCGCAGCGGTTACCATTGAACGTGTCTGGCTATTTACCAAACATGATATAACATGCAAGAATAATAAATATTTACACAGCATTCAAGAAATATCGTATTAATTAAAACGCAAATCATGAGAGTATATTAGCGAGGCGTTCAACTTGTTTCTTGCGTGAAAATTGTTCAACGTTTACAGAATGACAAGCTAAATGGCCATTTTCTCTCAATTCCTGATGTAATGCAAAGAGTGTATCACAAAGCTGTTGTGCATTTTTTACCGTGTAACCGGATTTGGTATAGTCAATAATTTCTTCCTGAAGATTTGTACGGAAACCTTTTTCATCATTCATTGGGAAATACTTTGATTTGAGGTTTAAAGCCTCTTTATCATTTGTATAGCATAATAAAATACGCCGCTTCACAGCCAAATAATCGTATATTTTTGTGCCTGCAATTGAGTAATCATTAAACAACAACAACAAATTATGACCAGATAATTTGCTGAGCAATTGCTCGTTATCAATCTTTGAGTGAAACTCAAACCTGTCTTTAATTTTAGGTATTTTTTGTGCTATCCATGTTTTTATTTCATCCGCTTTGTTGATACCATAAAAAGTGATTGTAATATTAACATTATCAGAAGTGACAAGTTGTGACAGACACTTCAATACACTTTTCCATGGATGCCAGGGGTAGATCGAACCGGCAAATGCAATGCTTAATGTACCGGTATCCGGGGATGTTGTGTTTTGTTTGAGCTTATCCGGCAAGGAAAATCCGTTTGGAATGATGTGAATTGGCTTATTTTTGATTAAAAAACCAATCTGATGCCTGAAAAAATCAGAAACCGTAGTTATGAAATGGACATTAGAAAGGTACTTTTTTTCAAAAAAGGCGTTCCAATGACGTAAAAAAAGGGTTGAGCTTCTTGCTTTGTGTTGAGTCCATGGATCACGGTAATCCGCTACCCAGGGGACGCTGAATTTTTTACTGAAGGCAGATGCATATTTGAACAGAATAAATGGCTCACCTGTGGCAATAATCACATCTACTTTATGCTTTTTTAAATACTGTTTTGCCCCCCGGTACAATCCTGATTTTGGACCGATAAAAAACAGAAACTGCATGAATTCATAGTATCCTGTGATGACTTTGCGCAGAAAACGAAAACGCTTTTCACCGTATTTCAGCAACAAACGATTGGATAAATTGGGCTTATAGGGTGTGCGTATGATGGTGCCGGTTTCGCTTTCTTCAATAATTGTTTTATTGGATTCACCGGGAGCGATATAATCCAAATGATTGCCGTATTTGTTATCCCATTGCCTCGTGACAACCATCGGATAAATCCCAAACTCATGAAAATATTTATACCATGAATAAGGCCGCAAGCCACCTACAGAAACATAAGGCGGAAAATCATAAGCGAGGATGAGGACTTTTTTCATTCACTTTTACTTTGTAGCAAATATATTATTTTTTTGAACCATTAAGGCATTAAGGTAGTTAAGGTTTTCATTAAGGCTTTTCTTAATGTACTTAATTGCTTAATGTTCTTAATGTTTCATGTTTTTACCATTAAAGCTTTTCTTAATGTTTTTAGTTTTTTTTACCATT
>JAYENB010000172.1:0-2668 GCA_034721855.1 Bacteroidota bacterium | reverse complement strand
GCATTCGTCCTATCACTGCTGTGCCAAAGGAGGGATGGTCAACGTAAGCATCACCGCTAAACAGGATAATGTCAGGTTGTTTCCACCCCAGGTTGTCCATTTCTTTCCGGTTGGTGGGTAAAAAATCCCTGGTATTTTTCTCAATTTTCATCAGAACAAAAGTAATCATTATTGCCGCAGATTCCATAATTTTGGCTGCACTCGGCATAGCTCAAGCAAGCTTGGCTCTGCCCTCATTTGCATAAAATTTGCACGGATTACCGCTGACCGTGTCCGGCGGAACGCCGTGAAGACGGATTAATCTGTGTAAATCTGTGCAATCCGTGTCATCAGCGTTCCAAAAACTTGTCGCAAGACAATTAATCTGTGCAATCCGTGTCATCCCAGTTGGATAAAAAGAAATCCAACGGGATAAATCAGCGTTCCAAATATCTGCCACAGGCAGGTGTGGCAAATCATTCATTTGTTTACCCAAAAATTATTATTAATTTTACCATAAAATCAGAAGAATGTGCCGATTTATTGCCATCATCACACTGTTTTTTGCCCTGTCTGCGCCGGCACAAGACATTGCCGTAAAATCTTTCCGCTGCCTGACACATGATATGGATGCGAGGATTGCCCATCCTGTCACAGACCAGAATGGCGATGTTGCAGCCCTCATCAAAGTGGTGACAACCGAAACAGGCTTTAATTTTGAAGCGGGCATGCTGGGTATTGTAAAATCAGAAAAGATTAAGAAAAATCTTAAAGCTCAAACAAACAATCCATTGTAATACTGTTTTCAATAATATTTAAACTATAGGAGTTTTCTTTAAGACCAAAACTTGTAATTAGTGTAAAATACACACCTTTACGGGTTTTTACATCCTCTCGGAAACATCTTATTTTATGCCTTAAATTTTCGTGAGTTGCCTTATTTATAGTATAAACGGTATTATAAAACTTTATCTCACAAAGATTTATTCTGTTGTCATCTCTGTCTATTACCAAGTCTATTTGAGCAGTATCACTTTTCCATGATGAATGAATAGTAAAAACATTCCCTATGCCAAGTTCATTCTTTATCTGCTGTATATGTTTTAAACAAATAGTTTCATAAGCAAATCCAGTCCAGCTTTTAAAACTTTGTTTTACAGAAAGTTTTTCCCATGTACCTTTTCCTGTTTTTTTGTTGGGTTCAATGAATTTCAGAAAAAACATACAATATTCATCCGATAATCTAAAAAGTGAGTTTCTGTTTTTTTTACTGAACGGTGTGTACTGACTGACAAAGCCTGATTCAATCAACTCGTTTAACACGCTACTGGTAAAACCGGATTGCTGTAATTTGCATTTTTTTAATAATTCCTTTCTGGTTAAACCTTTATTTGTGCCGGCAAGCGCCCTTATCATCATGGTGTGTGTGTTAGAGTTTTCAAAAAGAGATGCAAATACTTCATTAAACTCATTGAGTAATTCTCCTCCATGTTCAAAGCATAAACTATCAATATTTTGGGCAACACTCTTCCCTTTTTTTATCATTTCAAGATAGTGTGGAACACCTCCTATAGCCATGTATAGTAATAAAATATCATAATTTTCAAGTTTAATATTTCTGCTTTCGAGAAAAAGTTTTGTCTCATGCAGATTAAAAGGTAACAATCTGATATTTTTTGTTACCCGATTATGCAATCCTCCTTTATTTTGAATTATATCTTTAACCATGTAAGCCGCCGCAGAACCGCATATTACAACAATTAAATCATTTCTTTGTGTACAGTATGAGTTCCAAAAATTTTCGAACCACATCAAAAATTTAGACCGCTTCGTTGCCATCCATGGTAATTCATCAATAAAGATTACTTTTTTACCTTTCCCTTTTAAATTATCAATACACATTTCCAACATCCCAAATGCATCAGACCAATCATTCGGGATTTTTATTTGTTTGCTGTTTTTTTTAAAACTATTAGTCAATTGAGTATAAAAGTTCTTTAACTGGTCTTTCATAGTACCATTGTGTAAACCGGTAACTTCGAAAATAATTCTGCTTTTATAAACTTCTCTAATCAGGAAAGTCTTGCCAATTCTTCGACGGCCGTAAACTGCAACCAATTCAGATTTATTACTTTTCTCTGATTCTTTTAATATCTCGATTTCCTTTATTCTGCCTATTAAATTCATAATCATAGTATGTTTCAATTACTACTTTATCTTTAATAAATTTGCACTTAAAGTAGTGGTTCAGTTTTTTTATTATATACACAAAAATAGCGAAATAATACTATAAGTCAAAAAAAAACACAAATAAAGTAGTAGTTCATTTAATTTGGAATAGTTTTTCTGATGCATAATCTAATTTATCTGACATCACAGAAAATATATAAAAACATTTATGCAAATAGTGGGATGGGGATAAGCCCACAATTATCCAATAAATTTTCTTTTCAAACAATTCTTATTAATTTTACAACAAAATCAGGAAAATGTACCGATTTATTGCCATCATCACACTGTTTTTTGCCCTGTCTGCGCCGGCACAAGACATTGCCGTAAAATCTTTCCGCTGCCTGACACACGATATGGATGCGAGGATTGCCCATCCTGTCACAGACCAGAATGGCGATGTTGCAGCCCTCATAAAAGTGGTAACCACCGAAACAGGCTTTAAATTTGAAGCGGGCTC
>JAYENB010000171.1:0-2688 GCA_034721855.1 Bacteroidota bacterium | reverse complement strand
TGGTGGTTTTTATCTGATGTATAGCTGTGCTATAGATATGTTGCCCCTGCATGTTACTGATTTGCAATGATAATTTGCCTGCTTGAGACAGCAGCGCATTGTTTTCCAACTGCAAAATAAAATTGCCCTCTGTGGGGTTGGGATATATATTTATAGCAGGATATTGCATTAAATTTTCAGGTTCATTTTCTGTGTATATAAAACAGGAATTATATTCAGGATTTTGAAATAACACTATATCATCTTTATAATAACATAATAACTCATACATATCGTTTCCAGTTAAATATAATTCATTATGAAGCATTCCTTTCATACTGCCAATTCCTTCTATCCAGTAATCTGCTCCCTGATGTATATGCAAACGTCTTCTATTTTGACCTGCAATGAAAATTGTATCAATTGCTGTGATTACAATAGGTTCAGGATGGTTTTCATCATAAAATAAAGTTATACTACCCCAAGAACCTTCTAATCCTGCAACAAAAAGGGTATCACCTATATTTGCTCCTAAATCATAAATAAGATATTCCTGCTCTGAAGTATCTGGTCTGTAAAATACTTTTTTATCAGTTGTTTCATGTATAAATCCGAATTCTTCATATATTTCCTGATATTCGTCAGTAGAACGCCAAACTTTAATGTATTCAATTCCTTCAATAAGAGTATCTCCAACAAATTTAAATACTTCAGTAAAAGAAGTCTCATCATAGTAACAGAAACCTCTATTTACCCATTTTTTTGTAGTATCAACAATTGTTGTATCCAAGGTTTTATTTAAAAGAGATTTTGGTTCAGAAGTTTCTTTAGAAAAAATTGTATTACTTAATTCAGTTTTAAGTAATACAATTTTTTCTAAATAAACTTCTGCATCATTTAAATAAACTTCAATTGATGTTGGAGTTTTGTTATTTAAATAATATGCTTCTTCTCCTTCAAGTTCAATATTAAAAGTTCCCGAATGTCCCAAAATGGGCATTGATTCAAAAACCATAAACTCACCCCCATCCTCAGTTGTTAGTACAATTCTTATCAAACTTTCATTACTCTTTAATGTTGCTACTCCTTGAATCCTACAACCATAAATATTTTGATTTTCAAATGGGAAAATAACAGAATCTTCATTAAACAATGTGTTTATAATTATTTCTCCATAGAGTTCATGTACAAAAAAAGCCTCACTCAATTCCGAGGTATTGTTATCCATATCTGTGGCTGTGGCGATGAAATAGGGGTAAGTGGTTGTCACTTCCACGCTCCAGGTGCTGTCCGGGCCGGTGGTGGTGCTAATGAGGTATTCATTGGCGTTTTGCTCGCCGGTGCTGGCGAAGATTTCTATGGTGTCATTTGGCACTGATGTGCCGGAAATGATGTTGTTGTCGTAAGATAAGATTTCGAGTGGGAGTTTGTTTTGGTTGGCGTCATTTTGTAAATTTATGCCTAACCCATCATTATCATATATTTTATTTACACTAATTTTATTGTTGATGCAATCACTACTCAACAAAATTCCGTGGTAACAATTGTTAATGGTATTGTTTTTATTTTCTGGTGTTTTTCCAATTTCACAGTTATTTGTATTTTGTAAAAATACTCCCTGACTGATGTTCACCATTTCTGTATCATCAACTGCACCTAATACATTTCCATATATTCCAATGTTATTGCTTTCCCATAAAGTTATTCTTCTTATTCCTGCTATTTTGGGATGATAAATATTTCTTAATTTAATGATATTTTCAGTTATTGTAGAATTTTCAACATTTCTAAACAATATACCACAATCTATAAATTTTTCAATAAACAATCCTTTTACTTCAACATTATTAAGGTTGTAAAATGAAAAACACGTGGACACATTTTCCTGTCCGTTAATAATAATCATTGGATTGTGATAACTATATCCAGGTTGGGTAGTTCCATCAATTTTTACGATATTGTTAATCTGTGGGAAATATCCGTTTGTTAAAATTTCATGCGGCCCTTCCCCCGGAATATCAAATTCAATGACACAGTCACCGGGCGTGTCATTGGTTTTGCGGATGGCCCATTGAAGGGTACCCAGCATTTCAGGATCACACAATGAATCATTAAAATCATATTCATTTTCAAATGGATCAGGGTCTGTTGATTTGGTTACAGTATATACTGTTTGAGCATAACTATGAGCACTAAAAATAATCAATGCAAAAAATGCAAACATATAGTTTTGTATTTTCATAGCGATATGGTTTTTTTAAGGTTATTTATTAAAATGCAATGTTTCGGTTTGCTGGTTTTCATTGTCTTCTATGTACAGTGAAATGAAATTATACGCTTCTTCCTGTTGTGGTGTCAGCGTTACATGCAATTTAGCGGTGTAGCCGTTTATGGTTTCCTGCTGTCCGTTCAATGAGGTATAATACACATCATCTTCCTGGACAATATCTCCATGCAAGGATAACACATCTCCGGCATCCTGCGTTGTTCCAAACAACACGTGCACGGTGTTTGCATTCTCCGGATGGTTTACCTTAAATAAAATTTCAAGGGTTTCATTGTCTGTGTCAATGGGTTCGCCTGTGATGGTGTCCGTTTGAATTACGGGTTATTCCAACAGGTCAAGAATTTTTACCTGTGTTGACTGGGCGTGTGCTACCTGCCCTGCGAACAACAAGGCACATAAAAAGATGCTGAAATATTTCATTG
>JAYENB010000170.1:0-2719 GCA_034721855.1 Bacteroidota bacterium | reverse complement strand
CCACATAGAACATAGAACACATAGAATTTCACATAGGATTTTTGCCTCTATTAAAAAAAAATAACTGGAATGTTCAGAATTTGACCCAAAATGTAATGAATTCGTTTTCATATTTTTGAGAATAACAATTTTTTTAACACCAATTTTATTAAATAGAGCCACCAATGTTAACTGTTTTTAACTGTGAACGATTACGAAAATGTTTTGGTAATTGATAAATTTGAATTTGTTTAGTATTTAAAAATTAGGATTTAGGATTTCCCTGGGTTAGGGGATGGTGGTCTTGTCGATTATCAAAAAGTGTAACAATCCAATTTTTTAGTTTGTATGTTCATTGTCTATACTTTTTTACGAATATACAAAATTTTCATTTCTTAAAGATAATATTTAATTTTATTCAGTCATTGAAAAACCAAACCGCAATGCAAAAAACTGCAATTATGAAACACATTATTATCGTTATTATACTTTTGAGTGCTGTCAAGTTAATATACAGCCAAAACACCGTACTGAACCCCGGCTTTGAAAGCAATTTCGATTATTGGATGTACGCATCCGATTACCCGGTTGTCACGGATTTTTCAATTGATAACAGCACTGTGCATTCAGGTTTAGCCAGCGCAAAAATCACTGTTACTGATAGCAGCTCAAACACAGCCATCATTGCCCAGAACCTGACGGTAACAGAACACAAACATTATGAATTCAATTTTTGGATTAAAACCGACAACATCGAACAATACGTGCTTCCCTACACAAAATTTTTGGATGATACAGTGTTGGTTTTTGAAAACTTTTATTGCCCATCAGGCAATGTCAACGCATGGACAAAAATACAGTCACGGTTCACAGCACCTGCAGGCACTGATAATTTGAATTTATTCATCTTCATGTTGGGAAAAGGTACCATGTGGCTGGATGATTTTATGTTTACAGAAATTTCAGAAAATTCAAGCTCCGGTTTTCATGTCAACATTGCAGAAGAAACAGGGGTTTTTAATCATTTGTTTTCTGCCAATGGCCCCGGCCCTGTTAATGAAAGCCATGCCAACAACTACATTGACAAATTTCAGGCTATGGGGATTGAATATGTACGTACCCACGATTACCAGTATTCCTTTGACCACAGCATAATTTTTCCGGATACCACCAAAGACCCGCTCAATCCGGATGCATACGATTTCACAAGCACCGATACCTGTGTAGAAAACATCATCAACGCAGGGGGGAAAGTGTTTTACCGCTTTGGTGAAAGTGCCCATTACCCTCCCGATGGTCATACACCCGCAGATAAAGACAAATGGGCCCAGGTATGTGTGCAAATACTAAAACATTACAACGACAGCTGGAACAACGGCTACAATTACGAGATTGAATACGCTGAAATATGGAACGAACCCGACCTTCCGGATTTCTGGTCTGGTGATGTACAGGAATACATTGCATTGTACCGGATAGCTGCAAACAAAATAAAAACTTATGACCCGGACATCAAAGTGGGTGGCCCGGCTGTATCTAACCCTTATGACCAGTCTTTTATGGATGTGTTTCTGGACTCAGTTTCAACCTACAACCTGCCTGCTGATTTCATCTCGTACCATTTGTATTATCATCCCAATCCTTATTATTTTTTGTACACAAACGAAATGGTCAGGGAAAAAACAGATGCCTATGGCTTGACTGACATTGAGCTGATTAACACAGAATGGAATTCATACATGTTCAATTTCGAGCTGCAATGGGAATATGGGATGTTTGATGCTTTGAACGCTGCCACCATTGCTTCGGCATTGCATTACATGCAGCAAAGTACCATTGGGAAATTGTTCAGATACGCATTCATCAACCCGTGGTTTGGCCTGATAAGCATGGATGATGAATGGTACAAACCCGGCCTTGCCATGCGTTCAGCGTATGAAGTCATGCATGCCAACAAACAACTGGAAGCAACAGGAAGCGACAGACTGGGAAAGACCATCACAGCAGCACGGGATACCGCTACTCAACAAATAAAAATAATGATTGCTGATAACGCCTCTGCCGACACCGCTTATCATTTGTTTGTTGACAACATTGAAACCAATGTCAGCTATGATTATGAAATTTACCGCATAGATTCCCTGCATGCACATAATTTGGTAAGCAGTGGCAGTGTGAACAGCGCTCATCCTGATATAACCCAGCATGTAAACCCGCCCTACGTTGACCTCATCATCATGGATAAAATCGTGTCCGAACCTGACAAAAACATGCAGCAACATAACATTGCCGTTTATCCAAATCCTGCCGATGATTACCTGACCATACATTCAATTGATAATTCCCCTGTGGGCATCAAAATATGCACACAAAACGGCCAGGTTCTTATTGCTTTTGATGACATCACTCATAAAAAAATCAACACGGCACAGTTTTCATCAGGCACATATATTGTCAATGTGTATCAAAACCACAGCTTAAAAGAAAGCCGGAAAATTGTTATCTCAGATAACTGATGTGAAATAATCAGTGTCAGCAAAAGTAGCTCGTCACCGCAAAGTCGCAAAGGTTTAAAATTTGTAGATTTAACTGTTAACAACGATTAAAAACTGTTAATAATGATTAAAATAGGTTATTTATGAAATCGGTGTTCTCTGAAATAAGATGATTAGAGTGTTTTTTAGAATTTGCTGCAAGTATTAAAAGAAAACAGAGAATTGATTAAAATTACAGCAAAATC
>JAYENB010000169.1:0-2721 GCA_034721855.1 Bacteroidota bacterium | reverse complement strand
ACCGTTCAAAATTGGAAGTGCCGAATATCTTTACCCCAAACGGCGATGGCATGAATGATTTCTTCCAGGTCAAAGCGCAGACACTGCGTAGTTTCCATGGAAAGGTAGTGAACCGCTGGGGCCGTACAATCTATGAATGGGACAACTATGAAGATAAAGAAGCCGGCTGGGATGGCAAACTCAGCAGTGGCAATTATGCATCTACCGGTGTGTATTTTTACATCATCAAAGGAAAAGGCATTGATGGATATGTGTACGATCTTCAGGGACCATTCCACTTGATAAGAAACAAATAAAATTGAACAACATTAAAAGGAAAGACTGTCTTTGAATTGGAAAAAACAGTCTTTTCTGGTTTATCAGTCTTGCGATTACATTGTAAGTTTTTTGGATATTATTTTTGTGTCAGACAACGAAAAACGTTTGGTTATTGTCTATATAATAAATCTTTGTGTTTTTACTTTTTAAAACGTTATATCATGAAAAAAAAACCAATAATTTATTCTTTAAAGTCAGCAATACTAATCATATTTTTATTGTTTACACATGCTGGATATTCACAGCTTTCATTGGATGTAAGTTCACAGGAGAACACAAATTGTGATGGCATGGATTGTGATTATGAAGGACCAAGTATATTAATCAATGAAATTATGGTCCACCCAATGAACGGTGATGGTTCAATATATAGTTTTGGGGATGACAGAGAAGGAGAATGGATTGAATTGTATAATCCGGATCAATGTGAATGGGTTGATATTTCATGTTACTTTTTAGGAAATTCTGCTCCCGGGGGGAGTGGTTATCCCAGTGATCCTTGTGAATCGGGTGGTTTTATTTTACCCGAGGGGTCTGTTGTTCCTCCTATGGGATTTGCTATTGTCCGAGGACGTAATGCTCCACCTGTGCCTCCGGAATTACTCGTGGAAAATGATAGTAATACAATTGAAATAATTGTTGATGATACCAATCCCCCTTGTCTTGGAGGTGGTAACCGTTTGTGGTTTCCAAATTCAGGTGGTTGGTTTGCATTTTATGATGAAAATGGTGTGGCACAGGATGCCATTTCATGGAATGGAAGTTCATGTGTTGATGGAGCACCTTGTAATCCTGGTCCTGTTGGTAATTGTTCATATTCAGGAGGACTTGTGAATTACAATAACATTCCTGCCGACAGAAAAGAATATGTCTCATCAAATGACCCTTCTTCTGAGATGACCTGGAGCCGAATTCCTGATGGGGGGCCATGGTCTTACAATACCGCAACAAACCCAACATATGGAACCTGCAATGATGAATGTATTCCTGCACCTGAAATTACATGTAATGGGGAAGCAACGGTAAATGTCACAGGTGGAACACTTCCTTATTCTTATGAATGGGATGACTCCATGTCCCAGTTAACAGAAACTGCTACCGGCCTTTGCGGAGGCACATATTGCGTGACAGTTACCGATGCAGATAATACAACAGCATCTGCCTGTGTTGATGTTCAGGATCATCAACTTGACATATCAGCTTCTTCAAACACCGATGTATGTGAAGAAGAAACGATCAGTTTATCTGCAACAGGTGATTCAGGTTATGAGTTTTCATGGACAGGCCCGGATGCATATACCAGCAGCCAGCAAAATCCTGAAATTCCGTTTGCAGTACCAGCAGACAGCGGCAATTATCATGTCACTGCTACCGATGAATACGGCTGTACCGGTGAAGCTAATGAAGATGTTGTGGTTAATCCCAAACCAGATCCTGATGCTGGTTTGGACCAAGAGCAGTGTGGTTTTGTTATTAACCTGAATGGAAGTACACCTGAACCCGGAAACAATGCATATTGGGAATTGGTCAGTGGTCCGGGGTATGTCAACATTGCTGATCCCTCAGATCCCAATACACTTGTCACTGTTGTTAATGAAGTGCCAGGAGAATATGAGTTTGCCTGGACTGAAGAATTTATGGGAGATGCTTCATGTGCCGGAACTGATTATGTTACCATTACGTTTATTGAAATTTTAGATCCTACCATTACCCCTATTGATGATTTATGCATGTCAGAATCTGCTGAATTGGAAATTGCTGATGAAGGGACCATTACAACAAGTCCAAACATTGATGCGGCTATTGCTGATGGATACATTGATCCCATTGAGGATAATCTTGCTCCGGGGAGCTATACTATTACAAATGAAGTAGATGGACAATGCATCGAGGGAAACAATCCTTCAGAAATAACATTCGAAATTTTTGATGAAATTCAGGTAACAGATTTCAACGATCAGAACTGTATTAATGCCAATACCGAATTTGAAGTGGTATGGACTACGGTTGGTTGGGATGGGTCGCCAACCGCAGATTATAATGTGAATGGCAATCCTCAATTCTCTCCGGATTTTTATGGACTAAATGATTCTCCTGGAAGTTACAGTTACTTGGTAACGGATAACAATGGGTGTTCAAGCATCTTACTGGAAGGATACCGCGACTGTGGGTGTCCGAGTCCGGGCACAATGTCAAGTTTGGAACTATTAACACTGTGTGAAGGCGATTGTACCGGTGGTTCTGTGTTTCATAATGATGATTCCACTATGCTGGGGAATTCACAATTTGAATTTTTTATCCATGAAGGTGATAATGTTCCGCTGGAATACAACAGCGAACCTGATTTTTGCCGGCCCGATTTTGGGGGCAATTTTAACGTGGTGTATTATGTATCCGCCGTTT
>JAYENB010000168.1:0-2722 GCA_034721855.1 Bacteroidota bacterium | reverse complement strand
CCGTCTTCCGATTGTCTTCTTCGGACTTCCTACTCCTTCTCTTTGTTACCCCCTATCTCCATCTCCCCACCTCTCCGTCACTCCTGCACACCCTCTTACCATCGTTTTGTCGTGCTTTCGTGCAATCGTCTATCTTACCATCACCTGATGCAAGGCTAATGTTTGTTTTGCCGGAGAATGCTATGAAATCAGCGGTGCATTGAAAAACGTGGTAAAGCTAAACCGCTTATTATTCTTTTATTATTTTTGTTGTAAATGATTCTTTACCTGTTTCTAAAGTAATCAAATACACACCATTAGGATAATTTGAAACATCAATTTTTTCCTGATGATTTATTACGTTCCTTTCCATTATTACTTTCCCGCTCATATCCGATATGGATATACGTTGAACGTCAAAATTCATGAAATCAAAATGAAGCATACCTGAAACAGGGTTCGGATAAATCGAAATCCCCTTTTTAGTTAGGATTGATAGATTTACATAGGTGTTTACAACAACATCATAAGTGCATGTTTGTGTGTTTCCGGCCACATCAGTTGTTGTCCAAATTACGGTAGTTGTCCCTTCCGGGAACGCTTCCCCGGCCAAAGTTTCCAATCCATTAAAATCATTCAACACACTTGCAATCTCGCAATTGTCGTCATAATCAATAGGATCAAACTCTGTTCCCTGCACGGTGTATGTATGGGTTTCACCGGCATCAACCTCCTGGTTTCCTACGCATGTGATGCTTGGGTCTGTTAAATCTTCTTCAAATGTTATGGTTACATCGTCAGTATCCTGACAGTTGCCATTATCCAAAGCCCAGGTCAACGTGCAGCTTGAGGGAGCATCTGCCGTAAAAGTAGCGTTGTATAAAATTGGGTTATCGAAACTACCATTGCCTGCAGTTATTTGCCATAAACCTGTTTCGCCTGATCCTGGCTCATTTGCATTAAGCACATATTCCAAAGTGCAAGTTACAACATCATCTGCCCCTGCATCAGAAACGGGGCTTGGGTTTACGGTAACATCAATAATATCTGAATCTTCGCATTCATATTCGTTTGTTACTATAACAGTATATGTTCCTACATTCCCGATTTCAATGGTTTGTGTAGTAGCACTTGTATTCCACAAATAAGAAGCATAACCCTCGCCTGCATCAAGAATGGTTGTTTCGCCATCGCATATTTCAATATCCTCGCCTAAATCTACAGGAACAGGCATTTGTGTTTCATAAGCTCCCAAATCATAAGTACCGTTTACAAGTCTTGGTACACCGGCAATATCAAGATTTATGTGGGACAACAGCGAATCAATATCAATGCCATAATCAATACAAGGTGAACTGCAAGTTAGCCGGAAATCCCCGTTAACCGGATCTATCCAAACAGGGTCTTCATCAATGTTGTCTGCATGTGTTACCGATGCAGAATCGACGAGACCACCCCCAATATCATTGTTATAGAATTGCATAAATTCATCGGGGATATTAATAAATAATTGCGGATAACTGCCGGAATTATCGCTGTTATTTCTTATGATATTATTTGCAAAAAACACACTGTCATTATTACA
The DNA here is from genome assembly GCA_034721855.1 of Bacteroidota bacterium. Lineage (GTDB taxonomy): Bacteria > Bacteroidota > Bacteroidia > Bacteroidales > ML635J-15 > JAQIBY01. The sequence continues at coordinate 1,158 of JAYENB010000168.1, read as the reverse complement.
ACCAATAGAATAAGCGCCACCGTTGTTGCCAGAATAATTGCCAGTTACGGTATTGTTTATGTGGTATCCGCCGGCATTATATTTTATAGCAACGGCACCTCCGTTGGCTTCGGAAGTATTGTTGATAAAAAGATTATTAATGATATAAGGTTGACAGTTTCCTGAAACAATCATAGCACCTCCGGTGAAATTACAATGATTTTCTTCAAAAACATTGTTATAAACAAGTGCATCTGAGTATCCGGAAATTTTTACGGCACCTCCACCTCCCCAGCTTTCATTTAGTATAGATGAATTGTTGTAAAAATAACAGTTTGTTATTAGAGTTTGGTCGAAAAAACCTAAATCAGAATAATGCCCGATTGCAATTGCACCTCCACCGCCAACTCCAACTGTTCCAGCATCTCCGATTGCAACATTGTCGATGAATTCACAACTGTCAATTTTCGGAGCAGCATCGTATACAATTCCTATTGCTCCACCACATACAGCAGAAGTATTGTATTGAAATAAAGATTTTTCAATTTTTGCATAAGCATAGTTGGATAAGGTAATTGCGCCACCTGTGCCATAATTATAGTCAACGGTTTTATTGAACCCAAAAAGGAATTGACAATACGCAAAACGGGTAGTGTCGTTGTTGTCCATAGACCCGGTTTCATTGTCTATTTTTATCCCGCCCCAACCGGTATGCGTGTAATTGTGATATCCGGTTGTATCGTCAACTGTATAGATAATAGAATCAGATGCAGTGCCTTGCGAAAGCAAAGTCCCTTCTACCTGGATTTTATGAAAACCGCGAAAAATAATTTTTGTTCCCGGTTCAACAGATAGCGTAACATCATCGAGAATGGTTAGTGTAGTATCAACAAATACAGTGTCGTAAGCCCACGTCGTATTTACGTCTATAGTGTCGTTTGTTTCATCCACGAGATAATTTTGTGCTTTAACAAAATATCCCGTCAGCATTGTACATGCCAAAAAAATCAATATACGTTTTTTCATATAGGTTAAATTAAGTTGAGCTCTATATAGTGCTTGTCAATAGAGTCAGTGTCTGGGTCATAATGTTCGAGTTCAAGGCTTGCGAAGTATTTAAAACCAAGGAGTTTACTTTCGTAAATGACTGTTTTAAATACGAGCGTAACGCAGAAATCG
>JAYENB010000167.1:0-14099 GCA_034721855.1 Bacteroidota bacterium | reverse complement strand
AACTCCTAAACCCTAACCCGGATAAACCGGAAAGCTCAATAATATTTTTTCCGTGTTGACGTTGTTTATGTGTTATGGCTTTTCATACAAATCAATACGTGATGAAATATTTACTTCTGATTTTTACCGCTTTGGCATTGCTTTTTATGTCTGCATGCGAAAAAGAAGAAGAATTTCCTGATCATGAAGCCCATATCCGCTTTGTGAACCATACCAATATGGTTTTTGACAGCGTGGTGATTCACTATCGTTCTTATAATGTGAATGGTCATGGATTTTTCCAGCAGGCATACCTTGATCTACATCCCGGTGATACCAGTGATTACCAAAGTGATATAAACATAGAAGAATCCCTAACTATAAAAGTGAATACGCCTGACACAACATATCTTAGTGATTGGGCATATCCTGCAATGGGAACCGATCCTATGAATCCTCAAAATGTATGTTTTTTTGAGACAGGATATTACACTTTTAGTCTTTACAACACAGACGGCCAATCCAATACCCTTTATGCCGGATTGATTTCTTACAGCATGCATTAACAACAACCCTTCCCTGGTAAATATTTCATTCCCAGGCAACATTTTGCCATCTTGTTTTGTCTGTGCTATAGTAAATCATTGTTTCATTCTAAAAATAACGTCATGAAAAAATATGCCCCCTTGTTTTTGATGTCTATCATCATGTCTGTTTTCGCCCATGCCCAGATCACAGCGGAATTTTCTTATGATTCTGTAACCTGCGGCAACGAAATTACGGTTACCGACGTAAGTACGGGAGAAACGGTAATAACCCGTGCCTGGTACAAAAACGATGAGCTTTTAACCAGTGACGGCCCTGAAACTTACAGCTTTTCCATTGATGCAATAAACGTCGCCGAAACAGTTACTGTCAGCCTCGTTGTGGAAGGCAGCACCTCTTCAGATTCTGTGGCGCATGATGTTGTGTGCAAAGAAATCCCGGTAGTAGATGCCGGCGATGATTTTGATGTGTGTGGCAATGAAGCATGCCTTAATGGTGTTTCAGGAGGGTTTGATGGTAGCTGGTTGCCTGAACCAGGTGCTATGTTCGATAATTACGAAGTTGATACTACTTGTGTAACTTATCTTGGTGGTTATGGTGTTGTGGATTTCACATGGCAGGAATCCAATGGTGAATGTATCAGCCAGGATGCAGTAAGCGTTACTTTCTGGCAGGAACCAAATGCTCAAATCGCTATGGATCCGGCAGATACCGCCGTTTGTGGTAAAACATATTATCCTCCTACTCCGGGGAACTTTGAATGTTGGATAATCAAATATCCTGATAGCACTACAATTATATGGCCAGACCCATGGTATCCAACTCCTGATTCTATTGTATTACCATATTATGGCTATTATAACTTTTACTTAGTAGTCAGCAACCACCCTGATAACGAGCCCCCCTCGTTCTGCTCTGACACCTCTCCCCCGTGGACGGTGCATTTTATTGAACCACCTGAAGCCGATGCCGGTGATGATACTGTCTTTTGTGGTTATTCCGGTGAACTCAATGCCCAGTATTCTACATCCGCGTCTTCAGGGAATTGGATAAATATAAGCAACGGCATTTTTCTGGATGACAGTACCAATCCCAATGCCACAGTTACTTTAGATACCAATTTATATGCCGATTTCAATCCCGATGAATATGAATTTTCACTTACCTGGATAGAAAACAATTATGCATGTTATGATATGGATACAGTCACAGTACGCTTTGCCAGGATACCGTCAGCAGAAGTTACCATTATACCTCCAAACTGTTTTGGTGAGCCGGCCTCCATCAAAGCTAATGAAGATTATCATCCTATGTATGACTGGGAACTTCATGGCGGGATAATTGACAGCATTTGGCCTCCAGTATCAGATACCACGGGTGAATACCGTGTGCTTGTTCATTGGCCTATAAACAACGAAGACGATACCATTCACAACATCAGCCTGCAGGTTCAAAGCCGGTTTGGTTGCTGGTCAGATATCAACGATACGGTAATTTATGAACCTCCCATACCCGGTTATGAAGTAGAAATTACACCCGATTCATGTTTGTTGGGCAACGGCAGTGTTGTTTTTATTCCTGACAGCTCAATGACAGGATTCCGGTGGATAGACACAACCGGATTGGACATGGAAGATCCCACGGATACCGTGCAAACAAACATTCCAACCGGAACATATGATATACAGATGATTTATGAAGGTCAGAACCAGACCCCATGGTGGCCATCGCCATATGACCTTTGTCGAGACACATTTGAGATCACAATAGACAACCTGGGCTTTTCAAATTCAGGGTTTACTGTATCTGACAGTATTGTGTATTTAACTGATCCTGTGGTAAATTTCTCCTATAACGGGGATATAAATGATTCTGTTTTTTGGTATTTCGGCGATGGCAATACATCTGACATGCTTAACCCTTCCCACACATACCAGGATACAGGGACGTACACAGTCACTTTATATGCGTACAATTCAAATAATTGCGGTGATATATCAAACAAAACCATTGAAGTCTTACCGGGCAATTCAATCAACACCAACCAGCTTGATGATATTGTGATTTACCCCAATCCCTCCTGTGGCAGGATCACGGTCAAATCAGAACAAGAGCCTTTTAAATGTATAGACATATTTGATGTCATGGGGAACAAAACGGATGAAATAATCCCCGGCAACAACCAGTATAGCGTTGATATCACCCTGAAAGGCGCCAAAGGCATTTACCTGATTAAGCTCACCACGGAATCAGGCATGTATTACCGGAAAGTGGTATTGCGGTAAGATTATTGTAACTAATCAATGTGAACATACAAAATAATTGTTCACCGCAAAGACGGATAGACGCTAAGTCACGATAGCACGAAAGCACGATTGCATGATAGCACGATGTCATACTTTCATGCTGTCGTTACATCGTCCCATCGCCCTATTGTGCCTTCTCGCTATCGTCATTTCTTAGTAACCTTGCCCGGCGACAGACGGGTTTGCGTCTTCGCGGTAAAAATTTATGCGACTAAATAGCTACAGATCATTATAAGTTGATGGGAAAAATAAAACCTATTTGCCCGGGTACCCATAAAATTGTACTTTTGGATGCATGATTGATGTTTTATACAAAATAAGCCCGGGATTTATAAAACGAAGCTACATCAATGCTTTCAAGGGGATACAATACCTGAAATACAAGTTTGGGTTTACCCGCTTTCCGGATATGAGCAAAGCCTCGCTAACTAAAACCACGGTAAAAGCATACAACCGTCAACGTCCGTATGGATACAGGCAACAACTATGTTACGCCCCCTTTACCAGTATGTTTTTTTCACGTGCCGGATACATGTCCCCGTGCTATGCCACATATAGTGAAAAATCTGACCGCTGGCCGGACAAAAGCATCAAAGCATCGTGGTTTAAGGGTGAATTTGAAAACATCAGGAAGCACGTAGCAGATTACGATCTGGATTACGCCTGTCGTTTCTGTAAACCGATTTTTGCATCTCACAATTTTGGGAGTTTGTTGCCAAACAAGTACGAATCCTACGGCATCAGCACTCAGGCATATCCAAAAATCATGGAATTTGAACTAAGCAACCGCTGCAACTTAGAATGTATTATGTGTGACGGTAACCTGAGCTCTGCCATACGAAAAAACCGGGAAAAAAAGCCGCCCCTCCCCGATCATTACAACCAGGATTTTGTCGAAGAGCTAAAAGAATTTATCCCCCACCTGCAAATGGCTGAATTTACCGGCGGTGATCCGTTCCTGATACCCATGTATTATGACATCTGGAAATTGATAAACAGTATGAACCCCAAATGCCAGGTACTGATAACAACCAATGCCAACACCATGAACAACCGGATTGAAACCATGCTCCAAACATACAACAACCTGCATTTCAACATCTCTATTGACAGCCTGAACAAAGAGCATTACGAACAAATCCGTCGCGGCGCCAATTTTGATGATGTAATCCGCAACACTAAACGGTTTATCAGCTATTGCCACCAACACAATACGTCCTGCAATTTGCTGGTTTGTCCCCTGACCATCAACAGCCGCGATTTCCAGGGCTTGATTGAATTTGCAAACAAGCAAGATATCTGCGTTTATTTTCATACGGTGATAAAACCCCGTGAGTTGTCATTAAAACATCAGTCACCTGAATATTTACAAGACATTATTAAACGACTTAAATCGTGGAATCCGCCTGAAAAAACGAAAAATCAAAAAACAAATGCAAAAAATTACAAAAGCCTAATTAATCTTTTATCATCATGGAGAAATAAAAACATCAAAAAGAGTGATATTGAAAATATTGATTTCGATGCCGATACATATTTGATGAAATTAAAAACAAATGTTAGTGCTGATGCTTATAAGAGATTTAATGAAATAATAAAAAACCACAAAAATCATGATGAAATATTATTAAAATGCTCCAAAATTAAGTTTAAAGACATTGAATATGAACTCATAAATTCTGATAAAGAAACAATTTCAGAAAAGATAAAATCATTAATACAGGAAAATAATTAATCGAAAAATATTATTTTTATTATCACTACGAGGGTATATAACAAAATTCAAGTAATAATAAGCCGTTTTAGAAATAATGTCTATATTTACAAAAAAACCGATAAGAACAATGTTACATTTTAAAAGTATTGTTTCAAAAATAAACATAAATTTCAAAACCTTAGGAAAAATTCTCCTTTTAGGTGTAATAATCCAAATTGCTTTTTTCTTAAAATATTCTTATCACTCCTTTAACTTCTTATCAGGACTACTATTCTTGTTCGTGCTTTGGTACTTGACATTTATCATCGTTAAGCATAAATCCCTAAAAATAAAATTAATAGTGAACAGTATTTTCATATCGCTATTAATTATAGAAATTTTATTACGAATAACAGGTCTTAACGCCAACTACATGGAAAAACGTCTAGGTTTTTATGAATCTGCTTATCATTTTGCATATCCCAATTACTGGATTCATAGAGACATGAAAGAAATTCAAACTCCCAATCAAGATTATAATTTTAAGAGGAAATTTAACTCCTTAGGCTATAGCGACAAAGAATGGAAGTGGGAAGCAATGAAAGACAAAACCCGAATTTTAGCACTGGGGGATTCTTTTACCGAAGGAGATGGGACACATGCAGATAGTACCTGGTTGAAATTTCTCGAACGAAAAATTAATAAGTCTATTTATTATTTCATGAATGCAGGAATTTGCGGCAGCGACCCTGTTTTTGAACTGTATAAACTAAAAAAACCACTAAAAGGATTCTATCCTAACATTGTAATTGTCTGTATAAATCAATCCGACATCCAAGATATAATAATGCGTGGGGGATACGAACGATTTACGGACAAAGGCGTTACCTTTGAAAAAGGTCCTTGGTGGGAACCCATTTACGCGATGAGTCATTTATCCAGGCTGTTTTTCCATATTCATTACAACAAATTACTAATCCCCAAAAAACACTACACTAAGGAAATCAACACATCCATTGAAACCATTAATAAAACAATCACTGAGATTGAAAATTTTGTATCTTCTCATTCAGCAAAACTAGTTGTTGTTTTTCACCCCCAAAAAACAGAAGTAAAACAAAATGAAAACCCGTTTAAACGCTTAATTAAAAAACAAAACCAAAAAGGGGTTTATATTATTGATTTGTACGACTATTATCAAACCCCTGAAATAAAAAATAATATTGATGACTACTATTGGATTAAAGATGGACATCACAACGCCAAAGGCTACGAACTAATGGCTGAAGGGATTTATCAAGGCTTAATTGAATTAGAGTTATATCATGAAGACAGTTCAAAAAACAAAACAAATTAATCTAAAGAAAAACACAATTGACTTTACACAAAATAAATTGTATTTTTAATCAATAAAACAGATTACAATGCTTGAAACATTAAAAGATTTATGGCAATTTCTTAAAGAACGTAAACTTTATTGGCTAGCTCCAGTCATTATTGTCATCATTATTATTGGAGTTCTACTTATCTTTGGAGGAAGTAGCGCTGTAGCACCATTTATTTACACAATTTTTTAATGATGCAACACACAAAATCAACACAGCATTTAACCACTGTCCTTGTTATTAATATAGGCTTTATTGTTATTTATTTTTTAACGAACTGGCAATATGCTTTGCTAATTGCTCTATCTGTCGGGCTTATCGGAATACTATCAAAGAAAGCCGCAAAACTAATTGATTTTATTTGGATGAAACTGGCATACATTCTGAGTTTAATTATCCCCAAAGTTTTACTATTTATCATTTTTTTCTTTCTGCTTTTTCCACTCGCACTATTAGCTAAACTGTTTACAAAAAAAGATAATTTATACCTCAAAAAAACAAAGCATAGTTTATTTGAAAATTCGGAAATTGAGATCACCGCATCAAGTTTTGAGAAATTATGGTAAAACCAAAAAACATCTTAGGAATATCCGCATTTTATCACGACGCTGCTGCCGCATTAATAATTGATGGTAAAATAATCGCAGCCGCACAGGAAGAACGCTTCACGCGAGTAAAAAACACTGCAGATTTCCCAACCCATAGCATTAAATATTGTCTTGATGAAGCCGGATTAAATTTGGATGATTTAGATGCAGTCGTATATTACGAAAAACCGTTTTTGAAATTTGAACGATTATTACAAACCTACTATGCATTTGCACCAAAAGGTTTCATTTCATTTTTGAAAGCGATTCCTGTCTGGATAAATGAAAAGCTTTTTATTAAAAAATTAATTCTCGATAATTTAAAAACAATTGAGCCCTTTAATAAAAAGCAACTGAAGCTCTTATTTTCAGAACATCACTTGTCTCATGCTGCCAGCACATTTTTTGTTTCCCCTTTCAGGGATGCGGCAATCATTACCATGGATGGTGTCGGGGAATGGAGTACGGCAACCATTAGCCAGGGAAATAATAATAAAATCAAGTTGTTGCAATCCTTAAATTTCCCGCATTCACCGGGGTTGTTATATAGTGCATTTACGTACTATCTTGGTTTCAGGGTAAATTCGGGAGAATATAAAATGATGGGGCTTGCCCCGTATGGAAATCCGGAATCCAGGGAAACCAAAGGTTTCATTCACCTGATAAAAACCCATTTGGCAGATGTTAAATCCGATGGCTCTATTTGGTTAAATCAAAAGTACTTCAATTATGCCACAGGCTTAACCATGGTCAAATCAAAAAAGTGGAAAAAACTGTTTGGGTTTCCCCGCCGCAAGCCCGAATCAAAAATCACACAGCAACATTGTAATTTGGCTTTTGCCATCCAGGCCGTGACAGAAGAAATTGTTATCAAAATGGCATATCAAGCCAAAAAGCTCACAAACGCAGATAATTTATGCATGGCTGGTGGTGTGGCTCTCAACAGCGTTGCCAATGGGGTGCTTGCCGATGAAGGCATTTTCAAAAACATTTTCATACAGCCTGCTGCCGGCGATGCCGGCGGTGCCCCGGGAGCTGCATTGGCAGTTGAATACATGTATTATGACAATCCACGTAAAATACCGGATAAACCCCGTAGGTTGAATAACCAACGGGGTAAACCGGATGCGATGAAAGGCGCTTTCCTGGGGCCTGAATTTTCAGATAAGGATGTCATCAGGATGAACAACAAATACAACGCTGTATCAAAACATTTCAATGATTATAACCAACTAACAGAAGATATAGCCAAAAAACTGGCAAACGGCAATGTGGTGGGATGGTTCAGGGGTAGAATGGAATTTGGTCCGCGTGCTCTTGGCAACCGCAGTATTCTTGCAGACCCGCGTAACCCGGACATGCAGAAAAAACTGAATTTAAAAATCAAGTACAGGGAAAGTTTTCGTCCCTTTGCTCCTGCGGTGCTTGCAGAAGACAGCAAGAAAATTTTTGATTTGCATTCTGATTCACCTTATATGCTTCTTGTGACAAAAATCAACAAAAAGTACAGGCATGATTTGCCGGAAAATTACTATCAATTGCCGGTTTTTGATAAACTCTACATACAGCGCAGCAATTTACCAGCCATCACCCACATTGATTTTTCTGCCCGTGTACAAACCGTCCACATGGAAACAAACCCTGATTTTCACCGGCTGATTAGCGCTTTTAAAAGCCTTACCTCCTGCCCTGTTCTTGTCAATACCAGTTTCAATGTCCGTGGAGAACCCATTGTATGCACGCCTGGGGATGCTTACCGTTGTTTTATGGCAACAGAAATGGATTACCTTATTATCAATAATTTTCTGTACACTAAAAATCAACAACCACAGAATCAATAAATCATTTTTATTTTCGCTTTTTTACGCCTAAATTGCATGCTATATGTATTTCCACACATACACATATCGAAAAATCATAAGGATACAAAAACGCTGGTTGATTAATTGGCTAAAATTTCCTTTCATTGATAAACAAAAGAAGCATCACAAAGCACTTAAAGAATACGGGTTTTCACGAAATACCGGCCCTTCATCAACTGTATGTCACGCACCTGAAAGAAGTATTTATTTTGGATTTGGCGGAAAAGTTGTGCCTTGTTGTTTTAACCGGGAATATATATACGGTATTTATCCTGAACAAAGCGTCACACAAATCATCCATGGTGAAAAAAGAAAAGCACTTCAAAAAGCACTTGAAAATCAGGATTTTTCACTTGGATGTAAACATTGCCTTGAATTGATAAATGCAGGTAATTATGAAGGCGTGGAAGCCCGTTTATATGATGGCCTGAAATCCAACAAAAACTGGTATCCCTCCGAAATGATTTTTGAGCTTGACAACACATGCAATTTGGAATGCATCATGTGCGAAGGACAGTTTTCATCAGCTATCCTGAAAAACAGGGAACATAAACCCTATAAGCCCGGCCCTTACGACGATGCATTTGTAGAGCAAATAAAACCATACCTTAGCAAACTCGAAGTGGCCAAGTTTATGGGTGGCGAACCATTTCTCATCAAGATCCATTACAAAATCTGGGATGCCATACTTGACATCAATCCACACTGTATCATCAACCTGCAGACCAACGGCACGGTGTTCAATGAAAAAATTGAATCCTTGCTGAAACGCGGTCGTTTTCAAATCGGCGTATCCATTGACTCACTTCAAAAAGAAAAATTTGAAACCATACGCAAAAACGCTGTTTTCGAAAACGTGATGGACAACTTAGATAAATACATTGCTGCCGGCAGGAAATCCGGTCATTACATCCATATATCGGTATGTCCAATGCAACAAAACCGCTATGAAATTCCGGATATTGTCAGATTCTGCAATAACAAAAATGTGTTTATTTATTTCAATACCGTTTATACCGAAGGCTTTGATTTACGGGAACTGGATCACAACAAGCTTAAAAACCTGGTACAACACTATCAAAAGGCCATGGAATCATTGCCCACAGGCACTTATATACAACAACGAAACCTGAAATTTTTCAAATCTTTAACATCGCAAATTCATGCATGGTGGCAGGAGAAAAAAGCGGAATACGACAGGTATCTCAAAACAAAAACTACCTCACGGGATGATTTGCATGCCCTGTTGGCCGGGAAATTGCATGACAATCCCATCGCTCAGGATAAATTGGTAAATATCATTAACACATTGCCGGAAACCTTGCTGTTGAGCGAATATCAACTGCAACAACTGCAATTAATCAGGGATGATGATTTTATGCGGGAAATGGAACACAATGACATCAAAACTCTACGTTACATGATTGAATACTTTTTTGAACATCAAACATTCCCCGACATGCAATAATCCGGTATGTGAGTAATTTCCATGAATCAATAGTATTTTTCCCAAAAACGCGCTTCATGCATCAACGCAGACAGATGTTTTCTGACTTTTTCCGGGTCCAGAAGCATTTTTCTTGTCTTTTCTGATGATATGGTATCCCTATCATTCAGATACGTCAACACATCATGCATGCTTTCGGTTTTTACCGGAGAAGAAGGTTTATCCAACAGCTCTTCCCTGAGTATATTCAGGCTGTAATCCACTTCTGACTGCGCCGATAAAACAGTGTTCGCCACCTCATTCATCCGTTGAACTAGTGCATTTTCAATCTCCTTTTCTTTGGATACATAATCACCGTGTTGTTTCAGAATTTGCCGGTTCTTATCCCTGAAATACATCAGTTGCTTTTTCCACTCATTGAACACACGGAGGTTGTATGTGGCAGCAAAATTGTGCTTATCATGAGTAAAATCAATGGAATCATAATAAGCAAGTATCTCATCAATCTTATCAGGGTGATTTGCCCATAATGCATATTTTGCTGGACGCTCAGCAAACGACAGGTTTAATCTGGCTTGTTTGTCGTTGCAGAATTGCACAATATCAGGGGTATCCTGCCAGTTTAGGCTTATCGGGGTATGAGAAATTGTCAGGTGGTTATCTGTTAACTGGTTGAATTTATCAATGTTCTGCATTACCACATCGAAATCCGCCCCTTTCCTGATCTGTTCAAATCGTTCTTTGTTCAACGAATCCACAGAAATTGTCAAATCAAAGTTGGTTGAAAGCAAGATTTGTTCAATCCGTTTATTATAAATGGTTCCATTGGTCACCGCTGACATTTTTATCTTCGGATTCAGAGCCATGACTTTATCCCATATTTTGTAGTAAATATCAATTAAAAAAGGTTCGCCCCCGTAAAAATGCATCTCACGCAAGTGGGGAATAAATGCTTTCAGTTGCTTTACAAAATCATCATTATAAGGAGAAATTAGCGGCGGCAGATGTTCCCTGTTGGCCCTGATTTTGGAAGATTCCCTGCCCGAACACATCACACACTCAAGGTTGCAGACATTGGACAGTTCAAGTTCCATGATTTTGGGATACAGGCCTTTTTTCGTGTACGGATACGCATCTGCACGCATGGAAGGCAAGCCCTGGAAACGGTGTGCTTTGATTTGTTTTTCACAATAAGCACATCCCATGCTCAGATCATTATGCCGCATGTGCTCCCGCATTGCTTCAGCTTTTTCACCAAACCAGATGTCTTTGATGCTTTGTTCGGGATACGTTCCCAGCACGTTATCATGTGAACGGCAGCAGGCAATGGCTTCACCCCCAATGTTGAAAAACAGGTTCACAAACGGATTGTAACAAAACAAGCGCCTGGCACCATGAAAACGCCGTTTGTTGTATGCACGCATCAGTTTTGAGGGTATTGACCTGTATTTACCACGGCTTGCGGGATAAGACAGCATGAAACTTTTCAAACCATTAAACCCTTTCCACAGGGGAAGCAACACATGTGCGTATTTTTCAAGCCGTGGCTTCATAATGCTGCAAGGTACAAAATTTTGCAATTTTTATAAACAAAAAATAAATAAAAACCATCAAAAGTATCTGCTCTCACCCCATATCCCCATCGCCAACTCGCCCCATCGCCCAATCGTGTTATCGTACAATCGTTCCATCTCCCAATCTATCCCTCCCGCGTGAGGGCGTAGGCGGTTAGCCTGCCTGCTGCGATGCGTTGGTGCTGCATGCAGGAAAGAGTGGAGCGTTTGAGCAAACTCCTTTGCTGCATTTGTCAGCACCCGCAGAGCAGCAGACAGCTAATAGCCGAAGACCGACCCTTATTTGTGAGCATCACTCCATCGCTCCCTCTCTCTATCACGCTATCTCACAAATAAGGGGCACGCCCAAATAAACCAACTTCCCGACGAATACATAAGTACATTTGAATTTCCGCTCGCCTTTCTGTATCTTTGTGGTATGGATGTGAACAAGACTGTACATGGCCTGTGGATTGGAAATCAGCTTTCTATTGTGGAAAAGCTGACCATCAAATCATTTCTTGATAAAGGTTTTGATTTCCATTTGTGGTTGTACAATCCGCTGATCACATCTGTTCCTGATGAAGTAAAAATACGGGATGCATCCGAGATTATTCCCCGCCACGGTGTGTTTAATTACAGGTTCAGAAACCAGTTTGGTCATGGGAAAGGCTCTTTTGCCGGGTTTTCAGATATTTTCAGATATAAACTCTTGTATGAATATGGTGGCTGGTGGACAGACATGGATGTGACATGCCTCAAAGCACCTGATTTTGATGATGACTATGTGTTTCGCACGCACCACACGCTCCCTCTGGTAGGCAACATCATGAAAGTACCTCCCCGTTCTGATCTGATGAAATCATGTTATGAGGAAGCATCACAAAAAATCAATGAATACAACCGCGACTGGCACCTGCCGATACAAATCCTGGCTGATAATGTAGAAAAATACGGCTTGTCAACGCATATCAAAAATTTCAGCAATCAGGACAGCTGGGATGTGATACGCTTGATGCTGCGAAAAGACGTTGACATTCCTGAACACTGGTATTTCATTCACTGGGTAAATGAAGAATGGCGCAAGAACAAAATCTCCAAACTGCGGACAATAAAAGGCTCTACCTTTGATAAATTGATTGAAAAGTATGACATCTATCATAAGAAAGCACGAAATTTACGTAAACTAAGGTTGTTGTTCAGGGTAAGCTTGCCCGGGTATATTTTTAACCGTTATTTTTAGATAACACCTCTTATCTGTTTCAACTTATCGTCGTATAAGGTCACCACCGTATTCCAGGCATAAATATCATCCAGTTTTTTAATTACCGACATGGGTGTTTTATACTCATTTTTAAATTTATCGTGATAAAACGATTCAATTTTTTCTGTCAGATCTGCTCTATCCTGTTGTTTTACAATATCTCCGTTGACACCCGTTTCAATAAGTTTTGTGTTGCGGCTTACATCAGTAACAATGACATAAGTACCACAGGCAATGGCTTCCATGGTGGCCATACTCATCCCCTCATTCAGCGAAGGCAACACAACCAGTGATGCAGACTGGTAAGCATCTCGCATGGCTGATTTATCCACCCATCCCTCAAAATGCACAAGCTCCGTGAGATTATGGTTTTTGACAAAATACTCCATTTTATGACGCAAAGGACCATCTCCAAGTATCCGGACATGCAGTTCCGGCAATTTATCCCGCAGCAAGGCGATAGCGTTTAAAAAACTGAAGGGGTCTTTTTGTTTCACCAGCCGCCCCGGAAACACAATCTCAAACCGCTTGTTGCGTTTGGCTTCATCAGGGTAAAAATAGGCTGCATCCCACCCGTTGGGTATCTGATGCACCAAATGTGCATTGCGTTTCCCAGCAAACAGTTTTGCGTTTCTTTCCATATCATCAGATTGGACAAACAGCGCTTTGCTCCTGAGCACAATACGCTTGATCCACCCATAGGTAAACATGTGATAGGCCATCATCTGTTTTGGGAAAAACCATGGGATATCATGGCCGTGGGACATCACCACATAATCGAGGTCAAATTTGAGTTTCATGGTGTATGCCACTTCACCACAGGGCAATGCAAAATGTGCAAAACAAATATCGTAGCGTGTTTTCTCTAAGTGACGAAACAGGAATTTCTTTGCCATGCGCATCCACGACAGCATTTCCACAGGGTTGGATTTAAACCGGTATTTGCGTTTTGATGACAAGCGCGTAACCTGCACCTTGTTTTGAATGGATGACACCTGGCAATTTCTATAACATACCGTCAGCACATGCACAACATGGCCTTTTGCAGCAAGTCCTTCGGCAATGTGCCTGGATATTTCACCGGCACCTCCCCCCACAGGCGGGTATTCATAATTTAACATCAGGATACGCATACGGTGAGTAAAGATATAAATTCTGGATTCATCAGCACAATTAAATTAAGGTTTGTCCATGAGGTGAGGTGTGAGTATCTTATCAATAATATTCGTGTAATTTTTGGCAGAAAATAAAATCCTAATATCTAAACCCTAAATTTTAAACAAAATCAAAATACAAAACTTGTCCGGCGTAAACTTGTCCGGCGTAATGAAGTGAAGACGGATGAAGTGAAGACGGATTATTAATGTTCAAAACTATGCTACTCTCTTTTGATTCATTACGACCTACTTTTATCCTATACACAAAATCTTTCTTAATTAATGATTGAGCCCAGTCTAAAAAGTCATTTCCTTGC
>JAYENB010000166.1:0-14119 GCA_034721855.1 Bacteroidota bacterium | reverse complement strand
ACATTCCCTAATTGACGACCTGACAGGTGGGTAAAACCATCGGGGTCGGTCTTCGCCTGCTATCTGCCATCCCGAGCGGCTGTATTTGCAACCCCCTTCAGGAGCTTACTCCGTTCGCTCTGCCGGGAGATGCAAATTACAAAGCCGCTCGGGATAGCAGGATATACGGCTACGCCCTTTTGCATAATACCTCAAATCCGATAGCACGATGGCACGATGGGGCGAACCCGAAACATGAAACACAGCCTGTCCGGCGGTAAGTTTATCCGTCTTCATTCCATTACGCCGGACACAGTCCCGGCGAAGACGGGCAGTGGAGACGGAAAACACGGAACATTTTAACATCAATTTTTTTTATTTTTATTTTATTTTTTATTTTTAAGGGTTATTAACCAAAAAAATGTATGATATGAAAAAGTTTAGCATTTTATCAATGATTTTAATCTGGAGCATTGCCTCTTTTAGTCAAACTCAGGGAGTTTCACTTTCACACTCAACACCTTTAACAGGGAAAGCAAAGAGTAAATACAAAATTGAAGCATTAAATAAAGCTTTTATCAATCTGTGCCTAGAAGCAAATAAAAAAGAATTGGAAAATTCAGATGTTGATCCGGGTAATGAAAGCAAAACAGGAGAACAAAAATCTGAAGAATTGACTATAACAATATTTAAAAAAAATATTGCCGATAATTTAAGTGTTATAGCAATAGAAGATGAAAACGAAAAAGGAGAAACAAAAAAAATTGCACGTATTAATTTCACATATTCATCCTTTGAATATTTCATTGAATACTATGCTCAAACCAAAAAGGCTATAACCAACACAATATCTGTTTATAAATTAACGAAAAGTAACAATGGCAAGGATAAAACTGCTACAAAGAATAAAATATTCGAAAAAATAGTCAAAAACAATAAATCACCTGAGCTCATATCAGACGAAAAAGAAACAGAAAAATTTAACTCTCTATTTACTTCTTTTTTAGAAGAGAATGGATTCATTATCACCACAGATATCGAAGCCACCGTAACATATGATAAATGGACAATTACCGTGAACATTTCAGAAAAAAAACTCAAAGAAATAAGCAAAAATCCGGAAGATTCTCCAAAAGGTAACTAATCAGTATCAGCAAAAGTAGCTCCTCACCGCGAGTCGCAAAGGCGTAAAGGTTTAAAATTTGTAAACTAAACTGTTAACAAATTATTCAATTTCTTAGCGCCTCTCCGTCTTTGCGGTAAAAATCAAATGCGTCTGAATAGTTAAGGTTTTTTTTATTTTAGCACCGAGTAGTTACTCCAAAAGATTATGATAAAAAAAATTTGAAAAAATGGAAGAAAAAAGTGATAATAACTAAACCCGAAACCCGGAACACGAAACCCGGAACATTTTTAATCGCCTAAAACCATGTCATAAATGGTGTTTTCAATGAAAATACCAAAAACAGGATGAGCAAATGAATCCCGACTGTAAAAATCACGGCCAGGATGCCAAACAAACTTATTTTTTCCTTGTGTATTCCCGGTATTTTTTGTGTTCCTGCCCAGAATAAATAACCAGCATAAAAAGACAATATTCCCAGAAAAAACATACTCCGAAACAGAGCCATAACAGCAATGGGAAGATATCCCAACACTAGCGGTAAAGCAAGAAGCTGGGCACCCCGGTTTGCTTTAGTCTCATTTTCAAATGATTTAAGCAGATATTTCAGAGCGAGGGCTGACAAAAAATAAGCGAGGATTAGTCCTGCCATGATGGCTATGGAAAAAAACATAATGTACAAAACCGACTCTGTAACATAGGCAGACAGGATCATCCCAAAAAACTCCGATAGCCCCAGAATGAGAACACCGGGCAAATAAAAGCCTGTAATCACATTGCTTCGCTCCAAAGGCTTCCTCATCAAACCCTTCCAGGTATTGACAGGGTTTAGAATCAATGCCCTGAGCAACTGTAAGCGCCTATTTATATCCATTCCGGCCATAGGGTACAAAGTTACACAAATCATACATGCCCGAATCATAAAAACAATCAAAAAATCCATTATTTTTGCTGCATGAGTAATTCTGCCAACAAAGCTAAAAATCTCATTGTCATCCTAGGTCCAACCGCTTCAGGAAAAACCGGGATGGCAGCTCATCTGGCCGATGCCATCAACAGTGAAGTCATTTCTGCTGACAGCAGGCAAGTGTATCGTGGTATGGATATTGGCACAGGAAAAGATTATAGTGATTTCGTGGTGAATGGCAAAAAGGTTCCTTATCACCTTATTGATATTGTTGATCCCGGAGAAAAATACAATGTCTTTCAATATCAGCAGGATTTTTTCATGGTTTTTGAAACCATTCACAACAAAGGAAAAATACCCATTCTCTGCGGTGGCACAGGCATGTACATTGATGCTGTTTTGCGAGAGTACAAACTTATCCGGGTACCGGTAAATCCGGAATTGAGGGATACACTGAAAGATAAATCCCTGCCCGCACTTGAAAAAATCCTGAATACATACAAATCCCTGCATAACAAAAGCGATACAGATACGAAAAAACGGACTGTCAGGGCCATTGAAATTGCAGATTATTACAAACATCACCCCGAACACAATATTAAAATGCCAGGAATCCATCCCCTTATCATTGGGGTTAATATCAGCAGGGAAAAACGCCGCAAGCGTATCACAGAAAGACTGCATCAACGCTTAGAAAAAGGCCTGGTGGAAGAAGCCCGCCACCTGCACCAAAACGGATTGAGCATTGAGGACATGATGTATTATGGGCTGGAATACAAATTTCTGGGGCTATATCTCTCGGGGAAAATAACATACAGTGATATGGTTTCCCGGTTAAACATAGCCATTCACCAATTTGCCAAACGCCAGATGACATGGTTCAGAAAAATGGAAAAAGACGGTCATCAGATACACTGGATTGATGCAGAATTGTCTACTGAAGAAAAAACAAACCGGATAATAAAGTTGCTGAATACATAATAGCCTTCAAATTTTGTAACCGTTATTAACCCCGTAGAAAATTTTTCAACGGGGTTAACCATTTATTATTATTTTTAGCTGTGAAGCTTACAAAAAATGCTTGCTATGAAAACATTTCCATACAGAACACTTCTTTGGGTCAGCCTGTTTGCGGTGGCTTTTGCCATGATAGAAACCGCAGTGGTCATTTACCTGCGTGAGATTTTTTATCCGGGTGGTTTTGATTTCCCCCTGCAACTGATAAGCCCTGACCTTGCCGTGATTGAAAGCGTCAGGGAGGTAGCCACTATGCTATTGCTTGTAAGCATAGCGGCTGTGGCAGCAAGAAAATTCATGACGGGCATGGCGTGGTTTATTTATGCTTTTGCGATATGGGATATTTTTTACTACGTGTTTTTGTATGTGTTCCTGGGATGGCCGGAAACTTTATTTACTTGGGACGTATTGTTTCTCCTGCCATTTACATGGGTTGGTCCTGTCATAGCGCCTGTGATTAATTCGCTAAGCATGATCCTGCTTGCCATGATAATTGTGACATACCGAGAACACCTAAAAATCAAACCATGGCACTGGGCAGGCCTGGTTGTGGGTGCCATTGTTGTAATCATTGCTTACACTGAAGATTATGTCAGTTTCATGCGTTCTAATTTCAGTATGTTTGAAATGCTCAATGTCAGCAACACTGACAGCGTAATTGCAAAAGCCGGTAATTACGTGCCTCAGACCTTTGCATGGTGGGTGTTTTTAATTGGCGTTGGGATTCATTTGCTTGTCATTGCTGATGTTTTCAGAACAGGCAGAAAATTTTCAATTAAGAATAAATAAAGCATTCCCGTGTGCCCCTTTTCATAATCTTTTTACATTTGCCTAATATTAAAATCCTGCAGTGATGAAAGATTTCAAAACAAAAATAAAAATCAAAGCAGAACCGGACGATGTCTGGATGGCTTTTACCAATGCCAATTCAATAGAACTGTGGTCAGGTTCCCCTGCCACATTTTCTCCCCAGCCGGGAGCCGAATTCAGTTTGATGGAAGGAGATATCCAGGGGAAAGTACTAGAAGCTGAACCCATAAAGAAATTGGTCGAACAGTGGTATTTTGAAGGAGTAACATCCGAATCGGTGGCTACAATCAATTTTTTTCCTCAAAAAAACAATGTGTTGGTTGAAGTTACCCATGTGAATATTCCGGATGAAGCTTATGATAACATTTCATATGGCTGGGAAAATTACTTTCTCAGACAAATCAAAACCTTTTGCGAAATCGGGTATTGATTAATTTCCGGCGATACATGTGTCAACATATTAAAATAATTTGTATTTTTGCATTAAAACATGCGGGAGTAGCTCAGTGGTAGAGCATCAGCTTCCCAAGCTGAGGGTCGCGGGTTCGATCCCCGTTTCCCGCTCATAAAACTGCCTCTACAGGGCGGTTTTTTTACCCATATTTTTCCATCTTATCCTGAATGGTAACATTATCTGCTGCAGCACTTTGGATTTTCATGTAGCACATCAGTTTGTCCGCACCTGCTTCGTAACAGGCTTCCTGTACTTTTTTGGCAATGTCCATGGCTACATCGTAAGGGGCTTCAATGACGGTTTCAAAGGGACAGACTTTATACGGAACACCGGCTTCTTTAATCACAGCTATGGCCTCATCCACAATGTCGTAGGGATGTTTCGAGCCGCTTGTTGGTAACACTTGTATCGCCAGGTTAATTGTCTTTTTCTTCATCATCGTTGTCATCATTAATTATTTCATCAAAAGTGTCATTCATTTTTTCCTTAATAAATTTATCAACCTCTTTATAACTCAATCGCTTAACATTGGTTACCATAAAATTTCCACCAAGCACATATCCAAACTGATTGATTTCATCAATGATATCTCTGAATAAAACAGAAATATTTACCTCAAGTGGGATAAGGCATGTAAACATAAAATATTGCCCTTTAATTTCTTCATCTTCAAGTTCAGCATTGACTTTTTCAAATTGATATTTTATTTCTTTTCTGATGAGATTTTTTTGAAGATCAGTAAAGTCTTCAAACAAATCGGCGTGCAAAAAGGTAGCAAAATACCTGAGTTTATCATCCTTCCCTCCCATACCACCGGCAACAAACACTTTTTCTTCATCCGAAAAAGCTGATTCCATCACCATCAGGCTCTCCTGGTATGCCATGTTAGCCCATTCGTCCAGATCCTTCCCGGCTTTTTCATTGAACGATTCCACCTTACGAAAGGCCCTGACATCCTCCAGAGAAGCCAGTTGACTCAACAAGGTTTTCTTTTCTTCAACATCCACGTCATCATCGTATAATTTATCTGCTTTTTCCAGGATAACATCAGCATCAGGGAGGTCTTTTTTTGCTTTTTTGGCAGCATCAAAATACGCCATTTGCACATCAATATCCACCTCTTTTTCCATCACACGGAAATTATCTCTTTTTTCTTTCAGCAACTTTTGCAGTTGTTCGTATGCTTCTTCGCCTTGAAGTTCATTCATAATTTATCAAAAATTAACTTATTCACATTGTCAAAGGTAATAAAATCAAAAGCCAAAAGCTAAAAATAAGGATTTAGGTTTTAGGAGGGAAACTTTTCCTAAATCCTAACACCTAAAACCTAACACCTCACATCTTATCTTGATTTTGAGGAAACGATAGATTCTGCTATTATTACATCCTTTATTTTTTTATCTTTTGTCTTTCAGTGTTCTGTGAATGCTTAGGAAACAATTAATTTTTCTCCTCCCCTGCATCTCTAACATCAACCACTTTACCCCTAAAATATAAGGTTTCACCTGCCAGGGGATGATTAAAATCAATGACAATGCGATCATCATTATATTCCGTGATGATGCCATCATATTGATTGCCTTCATCATCTTCCATGGGAATAAACGCGCCGATTTCCAAATCTTCCATTTCATCACCCACCAAATCCATAAATTCTGTTTCAGTAAACTCCAGCTGTGCGTCGGGATCATACTCTCCAAAAGCATTTTCCGGGGGAATTTCAATTTTAAACGTATCCCCTTTTTCTTTCCCTTTCAACTGGTTTTCAAACACGTCCAGCATCTGGTCTTGTCCGAATATAAATTCCTCAGGTTCATTTTCCCGGGTTTCTTCTACTAACTCCCCATCAAAGGCATCCAGCCTGAGTTCATACTCAACAGCAACGTACTTATTTTTCACTATTTTCATCTGATTCATCCTTTAATTCATGTTCATTGTTATCGTTATCGATATCGTTTTTATTATCATTATCTTCATTATTTTCAACATCAATCTCCATGCTTTGTTCTGAAAGTTTCATCTTCCGGGTTTTCTGACCGTGTTTCATAAGGCCATACCCCATAATTAAATTGGTAATGATAATGACATACAGCAATACTCCCTGGTCAAAACTTTCTGCCATATATTCCTTTGGGATGGAATAAAAAAGCAAGACGGTTATCAGCCCCCTTGGCGCCAGCCATAACTTGGGTTGCCTGTCTTTTCGGCAAAACACCAACAACAACAGGTACCGTATGCCGTAAATCATGGCAAGGAACACCAGCGACAACAACAACACTTTGTAACTAAACAGGCTTGATAAGGTAATCGTAATTCCAAAAATCACAAAGAAAAACGTACGCAGCACAAAGGAGGATTCAATTGTTATCATTCTGAAATTTGTATAAATTTCATTGACTTCTGCTTTTTTAAGGTATTTATCAAGTTTGCCCATGAAAAAGATGTGCCTGTTACACAAAATCAAGCCAAAAATAAGAATGATCAGCAAGGATGATAAGTGAAATTGCTTGGCAACAGTATAAAGCAGTACAAGCACAGCCACAAGCAGGACTAATTTGTTTTCTGATTTTATGTTTTGAAACAATAATATCAGTCCGTATGAAACCACAAATGAAATCAGGATGGTCATCAACACATTGAAAAAACCACCCATCCACATAAGTTTAGCCGACTCCACTTCTGTACCACTCAGGATAAAGTAAAATATCATGATACCAAAGATATCCGAAAACGTACTTTCGTAAATCATAAATTCCTTGTTGTCACCGGTGAGATTGGCAACACTTGGGATCACAATTGCACTGCTCATCACGGACAAAGGCACAGCATATAGCATGGCACTGGTAATATCCAGATTCAGTATCCACATAAGCAACAGGGAAATTGCACCACCGATAAGCAACAATGAAAGCAGGGCGATGATTAAGGATTTCCATATCAATACTCGTTTTTCTCTCGTCAGTTCAAGATCAAGGGCTGCCTCTAAAACAATCATGATGAGGCCGATAATCCCAAGCACTTCAAGGTACGGAAACCAGTTAATCCCGCCAACACCGGAAAGATTCATGACCTGTTTTATCAGAATCCCAAAAACAATCAGCATCAACACACTGGGCACATTTGTTTTTTTGGACAACAGATTGAAAAAATAAGAAATGATGATCGTAATTGACGCTGCTATGACAACAATATATGCATTCATTTGCTTTTTTTTTAAAACATTAGGCTAACATTAATGACCGGATTTTGAGACGGTGAATAATACTGTTCATTGAAATTATACATGATAAGAATCAGGGCATAACTTCTTCCAACAGCATGTATTTTAAATCCAACACCTGCCATGGGCTGAAACAACCAAAAACGCTCATCCCGTTGTTTGAGATAGTCCATTTCAGGTGCCATATTGATAAAATTGGTTTCTGCGTGTATCAACAAAGCACCTGCATTTTTTCCAACAGGCAGGATATTACTAAAATCCTGTATCACAGTAAAATTGGAAAACAAACTGGCCCCATACATGTGGGTATGAAAATCATACAATTTATTCTTATAGTAAAAGTAATTACCACCAACGCCGGCATACCAACGGGGATGAATCATATAACTTACCCGGGGTGAAACATCAACCATGGTAACGTTACCAAACGACAATCCCAGCCCGCCACCAAAATACAACCGTTCCCTAAAACCCGGTTTTGGTTTCTCAAGTGAATATTGTGCCGAAACCGTTCCGGCTACAGCCACAACAAACAATATGCCTGCTATCCACTTTTTCATTGGCAAAGGGGTTTATCCATGATCGCTTTATAAAAAACTTCCTGAACGTTGGTTCTAATATCCATATCCAGTAATTTTTTATTGTCCATGTCAGGACACACACGGTTTGATAAAAACACATACAACAAATCTGTTTCAGGGTCAACCCAGGCAAGGATACCGGTGAATCCGGAATGGCCAAAACTTTCTGGAGAAGCAGAATTACATACCGGACCGGTATCATCTTCATCAATCACCGGTTTATCAAACCCCAGCCCCCTCCTGTTTTGAGATGGATTGCGCAAAGGGCTGCTGAACATTTGTAATGTTTCAGGATGAAAATACTGTTTTCCTCCATATGCTCCTTTATTCAAAAACATCTGCATGATTTTCGCCAGGTCGTTGGCATTGGAAAACACCCCGGCATGCCCCGACACTCCGCCAAGCATAGCCGCTCCCTGGTCATGCACATATCCATGCAACAATTGTTTCCTAAACCTTTTGTCATTTTCCGTGGGCACGATGTTACTGGCCGGAAATTTTTCCAACGGATGATATCCCAAGGTAACGGCGCCCAAAGGCTTGTAAAAAACACTATCTACAAAACGGTTTAACGCACATCCTGTTTTGTCTTCAATGAATTCCCGCATCAGATAAAAACCGAGGTCTGAGTATTTATAGGCTTTCCGGCACCTAAGATCCGATTCCACAATTTGTTTAATGATACTATCCCTGATGCCATGCAGGGCAAATAAATTTTCAGCCACCTGAACATCAAAATGTTTTGTCATTTTTTGGGAATAATAATCAGCAATTACTTCCGGTTTTATGGTATGTATGTAAAAAGGGATCCAGGGTCGCAATCTTGCCTGATGGGTAAGGATATCCTTAATTACCAATTGTGCTTTATTTGTCCCGGCAAGCCATGGAAGATGTTTAACCAGGCTGTCATTAAGCCTGAATTCATCCCTATCATACAAATACATTAAAGATGCAGTGGTTGCCACGATTTTGGTTACCGAGGCCAAATCATAAATATCCGTTAACCTAACCGGATGTTGTTTTTGGTAGGTATGATAACCATAAGCTTCATGGAAAAAAACCGTACCGTGACGCGCTACCAACACTTGTGCCCCTGGTGTGGCTTTTTTATGAATTGCCTCCTGCAGCAACGAATCTACTTTGTCCAACATGGCAGAATTTATCCCTACCTGCTCGGGGATATCTGTATAAGCCAGCCTATGTGATTCAGCATCAATTCCGGTTCCGGCCTGGTAATCCAGGTTGATGCTTACCGGCAAACGACCCTTGAAAGGCAATCCCCCATATACCATTTGAGCAGTTACATCCTGTGTTATCTCCCTGTCGTTGTATGCAACAACCAGCGCATCAATGTCTATCAAGCCATTAAAATCACGCAGGGCATAGGGATTACCAAAAAAACAGAGTACCACTTTTGTTTTTTTGCTCAGGCGTCGTATCACATCCATTTCCTCGTTGCTAAAACCAAAATTACGGGAGGGTATTCTGTTGGTTTCTGTTACAGCCACAAAAACAAGATCATTATTTGCAAGCTTATCTATCAATCCGGTTTTACCAAAATTCACAGCATCTTTTCGAAACACATAAGCCGGCACATTGGCATAAGACTTCAAACGTTTCTGAAATGTACCTGCTTGATATGATCCGAGATCAAGGGACGCCATTTGTAGATCTTCAATGTGTTTTACAGGTAAAATGCTATCTTTCATATCCACCAGGGTTACCGCATTTTCCACAATACGACGATGTACAAGTTTAGCCTGTGGAGTTAACAAGGTATTCTGCACATCCAATGCAGGAAAAGCGAGGCTATCCTGTAAAATGCCCATCCATTGCTTTGCAGCCAGGATTTTTGAGACCCTGCTATTGAGGTCATTGATATCAATGCGCCCCTCATCTACAGCTAATTTCATTTTTTTGATAGCGCCGGGCACATCCGACGGAAAAAGCAACACATCATTCCCAGCCATAAAAGCTTCCACAACCACCTCTCCCGGTTCATAATAATCGGCAACAGCTTTCATATTAAGCGCATCAGTAAAAACAAGGCCTTCAAATCCGAGGTCATGCTTCAGCAATTCGGTAACAATGCGTGGAGACAGGGTAGATGCTCTGCCAGGCTCTGGATCCAGCTCCGGCACATACAAGTGCGCCACCATCACGCCTCCTATGCCTGAATTTATCAATTTTCTGAATGGATACAACTCTACAGAATCCAGGCGAGACAAATCATGTGGCACCGTAGGCAAAGTTTTATGTGAATCTTTGTCTGTATCACCATGGCCGGGAAAGTGCTTGGCCACTGCCAGCACTTTATTGTCCTGCATGCCTTTGGCATAATAATACGCTTTGCGTGCCACATCTTCCGGGTTTTCACCAAACGAACGGCTATTGATAACCGGGTTTTCAGGATTGACATTGACATCCACTACCGGCGCAAAATTGATATGAATACCCAGGTTTTTTAATTGCCGGGCATATTCTGCTCCTGCCTGATAAATCAGATCATCATTCTGAACAGCACCAAGCATCATTTGCCTGGGATATAAAATGGTTGAATCCAGTCGCATGGATGGACCCCATTCAGCATCCATAGCCAGCATTAAAGGAACATTGGCAGCTTGTTGATAACGTTTTATCAGTTTGGCCTGCCTTTGCGGGCCACCCTGCATAAAAATCAATCCACCGATGTTTTTCTCTTTGACAAGATACTCAATGTAATCTTCATGTTTTTGGTCTTTATTTGAATACGCTGCCACCATCAACAACTGCCCGATTTTTTCCTCCACTGTCATATTGTTGATAATGGAATCAATAAAAACGGTGTCGGTCAACAAAAACGGAGGTGAATGAGCTTCAAACACATCTTCACGATTGCCTTCCAGAGGGTCTATGCCTCCGGTAAATGTAATCAGTAACGTCAAAATCAATCCTATATGCAACATACTTTTTTTCATAAATGCTTATCTAAACAAAGATAAACATTGCTTTTGTCACTTAAATCAAATATAATAGATTTTTTCAACCAACACATGTTACTTTTAACTAATTCGCTGTTATTTTACTAAACGAATTGTTGCTTTTTTTATTTGGGCAAACCCCCGCTGGTTTTTATTCTCGAATAATACCCACCTGTCAGGTCGTCAATAATTAATAGCTGCAACATAATCATTCTTCCACAATTGTAATAATGGAAGACCTGACAGGTGGGTGAACACCAACAAAACAATCATTAATTTATTAACCAATCCTTGTTAGCATTTACAATGAATGATATTCAGGGCGGCTAAGCTTCCTCACCGTCAGCTTACCGGCCTGCGCCTGCAAGCTGCCCTGTTTCGGCGGCTGCTGCATCCTGTGGACAGGAGCTTCCATCCGGTCGCTCTGCCACAGCAGCACCAGCAACGCCTCACTGCGGGCAGGCTTTACGGCTCCGTCCTGCCGCAAAGAATCGCTGCATACAAACAAAATCAGTTTTAAACGATTGATTATTTTCAGCGCCAGGACGCAGGTGTAAAGCCAGCCGAAAGGAATGCACAGGAAAAATGGCAGCAGCAGAGCGACCAGCGCAAGCTCCTGCTGCAACATATTTTTTCCGTGTATTGCTGAGGCTGCTTGAAACCGAAGGCCGCCCGGGCGCCCAAATCATAAAAATATCCAACCTCAAACCTTCAACCTTCAAACCTTCAAACCTAAAACACCTAGAGACCAAGTACTTCCCTTCCCTGTTCAAAAACAACATCTTTTGGGATACCGGCATTATTTACTCTTTCAATATCATCTCCAAGGGTATCACCCACTTTGGCTTGCTTAACAATAAGTTTGGCATGTTCATAATTACCATGACCCTCAGTTTTTATCAAAATCCCACAAAAATCAGAAACCACTTGCTTCATTATTTCAAAATTGATTTTATATTTACCGTTAGCAGTACGTTCAATTGCGCCGTTTTCTTTGAGGTGGTTAAATTCCAGCATACTGGATTTTCCTTGAGGGATGGGAATCCCATATCCATATCTAATCGAACGCAAAATGTTAGCAACAAAAGTCACATAATTGTCTTTTAAATCAGACTCAGGAAATTCTCCCATTTCGTGAAGCTTGGTTATCAGGTATAAACTAGTAATATCTGTTTTGGCACCCTCAATGGTACCAAAGGTTTCCTTCAACACATCTCTGACGCTTCCTTCACCAGTAATTGTTTGTTTTATCCCCAAATCCCAGGCCATTTCATAGAAAACTAAGTTTTCAAAAAACGCATCAAAAGAAATGTTCTCCTGCTGTTCCTCTGCAATAAGCATTTCACTCATTGGCACCATAGCTTTATCAAATTTGGCTTCTATTATATTTTTCAACAGCAATTGTCTGCTGGCTCCTACGCCCTGTATCTTCAAATCATGCATAAGGTTTATTGAAATGTATTTGCTACCGGCATTGCAACTACCGGCAGAATAAATAGTATTATATACGGTATATAATTGGGAATGTACTTTTTTTGCTTTGTATTTATCGGGGACCGGTAAAGTAGCCTGCAATTCAGGCATTAAATCGCCAAAATGGGTAAGTTTTTTACTCCATTCAATGTCTTTGATTAACAATTGGGCTGAATGGGCTGCACGATATCCCATAAATTTATCTTCAAAAAGCGCTATCGGCCCAACCATGAAATCAATTTCGTTGTCTTTCAAGTTCAACCATGCAAGGTCACTGCTCAGATATTCATCAGTTCGGAAGGCTTCAGCTCGGTAATTCAAGTACTTTTTGAACCATGGATTTTCTGCCATTTTTGCAGCAGTTTCTAAAAGAGCTGCAGCCTCATTAATTTTCGTTTCAAAATATTCATGGTACCATACATTCATCAATTCCCCGTCAGTATCCCTTCGAACCATTGTGTACCAGGAATATTTATTTTTATTGTTCCAGTTATTAAATTCTTTTTTGGTGATGTCATCAGGATAAAATTGTGCTCCCGGTGGTTTTTCTCCATAACCATCAACAAAAGGTTCATTGCCATGACTTCTATCCCATGGCCCGTAATTAATTTCAGCATAAGTTTTAGTGGCTTCATCCTCAATTTTGGATAAAAATTCATCTTTTGGGGCAACAGATTGCATCCAGAAAATTTCATCCATGATGTCTGCCACATCAATCAAAATGCCAAGCATTTTCTTTTGCTCGTAGGTAAAATTTTCTAAATCTACAGTTAATTTAACTGTTGCATAATCCTGCAGGCGCTTTTCCACATCAATGTTCTTGTTTGTAGCATTCTGTTCTTCATCACCATCATGATGAATAAATGTAAAAGATGTAGATAAAAAGGCAACGATCAAAACATAAGTAATCTTTTTCATAATATCTAAGTTTTTAAATAACAAATTATATTTAATACAAAATTTAAAGTAACAAAAAAATATTGAATTAATCAACTCAAAATTAATTTTTTTTTATTTAACAAAAATAAATAATATTTTCTACATCAATTATCCAAAAAACTTCCTCTCAAAAACATGCCTTAATCATCAACACCCGTTGCTTTGTCATTAATGATTTTTTTATGCTGATTACTGAAAGCCGGGTCTTAGAATCCGTATTTTAAAAATAAACCGTAGCGATAAGCATTGTACCAGTATTGACATTTATTTTACCCGGATTTCCAAACCGATCAGATTCAGGGTCAGATTTGGTCATATTGGCCTGCAATTCTACTCCAAAGCTAAAATGATCTGCCAGAAAATACTCCCCGCCAAAAGCCAGTCCACCAAGAAAATCATAGGTAGTACTCTCTTCTTCTGTAGTACCTGTATAAATATTAGGGTCAGAATAAGGCTTGTTAATCAATGCTCCGATTCGAAATCCGATATAAGGGGAGATTGTTTTCTTTTGAAAATAAAAACGTGGCGTAATTATTCGTTTATGATTATCATCCGTCACTCTTGGATTTTCTTGCAAAAATTACATATCAAATTCCTCGGGAATAATTGGCAATCTTCCCACTGCTGTGATCATGAGCAGCACCGGTAACGCTTGC
>JAYENB010000165.1:0-2776 GCA_034721855.1 Bacteroidota bacterium | reverse complement strand
CTATGACCGCCAAATTCGGTTGGCTTAATTTTTGTTAGTATTTGATAATGCCCTCAACTTTTCCATAGGCTGAAAATCTTTTAGCTTACGAATTATTTTCATGGGTACTTTTATTTGAAAATCGTTTTGGTGAAGATACATGTTTTTGTTTTGAATATCAAGTTGTGCAAATTTTTTAGCCAAGGTGTTTAAACCTCCTCCTACAATGTTTTCTATATAGTGTTGATTTTTTAGATTTTCAACCAACACGATTTCTTCGGGTAAATAGTCGATATCTTTGCTAACTGTTGGTTTCCCGGATAAGCGTCTCAGCAAATGTTTTATTTTTCGATAGAACTGTTCTGATAAATTATTGGTTCTTTGAGGAATGATTGTTTTTTCTTCATTACCGGCCATTACCTTTATGGGGCTTGCAAATATTCTACCCCAGTATTTCTCTAATTGTTTAATGACTCCTGCTATTTTCTTATCATCTTCGGCCTTTGGTTTTAGGGCATCCATATATTTTCTCAATTTGTTTTCAGCCTCTGTTAAATCTTTAGCTGTTGTTATTTTTCCCTGATCATTTAACCCGTTTTTGTCGTTGCGTTCAGCGATACGCATAATTTTTCGGAATTTATCAAAATAAACCACTTGTCTTTCCAACTGTGCCACCGCTAACTTTAAATCATTGTCATTCAATACGTTTTCCAAAACAGCTTTTATTTTGTAGAGGCGACATTCTTTTTTTGTTTTGGTATCAAAAATTGGCATTTTGTCGATTTGCCGAAGATCAGCACAGATTTTTACCATCAGCCTGTAATATTCCAACTTTGGACGATCAAAAGGAAACCCATAACCATCCCCGCAGTTTTCATGTGATTTTAAATTTTGCAGATAGCCGTACAACGTACCGATAAGCAACTCTCTGGGATTTTTATTATAAGCCTCGAATGTACTAAAAAACAAGTCTACTGCTTTTGTCCTACCTCCGGCTGTTTTTTCCAGTGCAAGTGTCTGGTAACGAATATCGGCATAAATTTTATGTCTTGACAATGATTTTTGTACACTCCGATATAATTCTTTTAACAAATCATTGCCTATATCACGCAATAGATGAAAGTGGCATATTATACGCATTACTCCCTCAAATACAATATCCAAGGCCTTATTTATGCCAATGCCCATATCATGAACACAGCATAAGGGCACACCAAACATATTTTTCACAACACTGAAAGCCCTTTGCAAGTCTTCGTTATTCTCGCTTTTTATCTTTTTGCTGTAAAGGACATAACCGATTTGTCCATCCAGACAGGTTAAAAGATGAACGCTCCTGCCCTCACAAGTAGAATCAACATACAAAACATAGCCGCCTTGTTGTTGAAATACATCGCTGATTTTTTCTCTCGAATGATAATGAAACCGACCCAGGTAGTATAGAAAATTATAACACAACCTTCTAATCTGCGTCTCGGAGATATTTAAGTGGTGCCTCAAGGTGAATATGTCTTGTATTTCTGAAATTTGTCGTTTGTCAATATAGCGTAAGCGCCCGGCTTCTACAATGCAATCATAGGAATAGTTGCAACCGGCTTTAACCACCTCCGGCAAGTGCGAAGAGCGATAAACTTTGCCACATACCGGACACTTTTTCACTTTCTCACGTATCTGTAACTCTCCATATGCAACAGTAAATACCTTGCGCCTTTTTACTTTCTCTGTGATTAATTCTGCAAAACACACCGAACATCTACAATGAGTTGTATCTGAATGAATGACAGGGATACTGCCTATTACTTTTGATAAACTCAATGATTCTTTTAATAATGCCAATTCTGAATTTAAGGCTTCCAGGGCAGCTATTTGTTTAGTTTTTTTTTAAGTGGTAATGTAAAATGATGCCATGTATCTGCTGCTCTGAGGCTTCAATGTTTCTTTTTTTTAATCTTCTAACCAGGCTTTCTACCGAGAGCGTATTACTATGAATGATCTCTACCAACACTGATATGATGATATTTTTATCTTTGGGCAAATACGGCTGAGCTACCGGCAAAAAATCAGAAAAACGATTGTTTTTTTGTGCCCGGAACTTCTGATCATCTATGGAATAATAAACATAATAACTGCCGTTTTTTTCTCGCTGCAAGCGTTTTTGATTTGTCAGAATCCTGAGCGCATCGTCTGTTTTCACCTCTACTATTTGCCCGAGTTCACCACTGGTGTAACCACTTGTACTTTGGTCTATTAGATAAACAATGGTTTGATAGAGGTTTCCCTGTTTCGAAAACAATACTCCATGATACTGCCATATTCCAAAATCGTTAAAAACGACTAATTCTGGCAATGTATAGAATTTTGAATTTTTGTTGTATGAAGCTAAAAGCTTACATTTCTTAATTTTACGCTGAAGCGTTCTGCCTTCACAACCGGATATTGTTTCCAGATCTGAATAGGTTTGTATCAGCTTGCCCTTTAGGAAGCTGGTTTTTAGCTTATTAACCGGAATGTCATTTATCATAATTGACGTTTTATAGAATTCGTGTTCAAATATAGTAAATTATTCCTATACAACGTCAATTATTTTTGTTTTTTTCAACGGAATTTTGAACTTTCTTTGAGTGAGTATTGGATTTTTAGTTATTTTTGTGTTACTAATTGTTGGTATAATTCTTTATTTCAGTCAGATAACCGAATTTGGCGCTAATAGGTTTTTGTTTAGAGAAATTATGATAGATTTCAGATAGTAATTTTGATGCAAATTCTTCAACACTATTAAATGCTTGAAGATTCAAAA
>JAYENB010000164.1:0-2811 GCA_034721855.1 Bacteroidota bacterium | reverse complement strand
ATTAATGCATTTACAACATGACAAAAACAGAAAGAACCATCATTGACATCCTGAAAAAATACAGTTTCGAAAAAAAGAAACTTAACAGTTTTCATCCTGAATTAAAAATCATCAAGGATTTAAAAATCAATTCGGCCAGAATAGTTGATATTGTCCTGGATGTAGAAGAAGCTTTTGATATTGAAATTGACGATGACAGCCTGGAAAAGATCATCACCATAAATGATCTGAAAACAATTGTGGAAAATAAAACCAACCGATGACCGTAATAGGTAATGACATGCTGGATTTAACTATACCAGCTAATAAGAACACATTAACCCGAAAAGGAATAAACAAGTTTTTTACTTCCGGGGAAATGGAATTTGCACAAAAAACATCTTTCCCCCATCCCATTGCCTGCTTATGGACAATGAAGGAAAGTGCCTATAAATGTTTACTCAAATTAGGACACAATAAGGCATTCAGTCCGGCAAAATTTTCTGTTCAAATCATATCTGACAGAAATCCCATTTCAGGTAAAGTCATTTATGATAATCATGTTTTCTGGTGTAAATGCACGAAAGACAAACACCTGTTAACATGTGTTGCTTCAAACGATCAAATTAAACTTGATAAGATAAAAAATATGAATTTACGCTTATCTGAGTACTCCGGCAAATCAGAACAAATTATTAGCAGGATCAGTAAATGCCTTCATAACAATCATTTGGTTTTAAGAAAAATCAAAAACAATATTCCGGTATTAACAGATAAGTTAAAAAATCAATATGTGGAGATCAGTTTATCAGGAGAAAACAAGCTATACTTCATTTCCATTCTCCCTGAATGGGTATCAATAAATAATAAATACAGTAAAGGTTATCTCTATGAATCTCAATAAAAAGATCATTGATGTCGGTATCATTACGTTCAATCATGAAAATTTCATTGAACAATGCATTGAATCCGTTTATGAGCAAACCATAAGTGATAACATGCGGGTTATTGTTATTGATGATGCATCAACAGACAATACTTCCGGGATATTAAAACAACTCAACAAAGCATACCCGTTTCATTTAATACAGCATGACAAAAATAAAGGCATCATTCAAAGCGCTTATGCATATGCATCTCTGCTTGAATCCCCCTTTTTCTGCTGGCTTGACGGGGATGACTATTGGAAATACAAGGATAAATTAAAAGTACAAATTAAATTTTTAGAAAACAACCCTCAATATTCAGCTTGTTTCCACGATGCCATCATAAAACAGGAAAATGCGACAGAGGACAAAAACCTGAATCGCACTCAATTTACATTCAACTTGTATTCTCAATTCAATCATTATAAACAAGAAATACTACCACAAGACCTTATCAACCGAACTATTCTTCCCACTTCCAGTGTAGTGTACAGAAAAAAGAACATACCCAGAAATTTCTGGGATTTACAAACCTTGCCGTATTCATTAAGCTGGAAATTACACCTTGAATACATAAAAAATTCAAAATTTTATTATTTCAATCAACCATGGTCAGTTTACCGGGATCATCCGGGTGGTTTTTCAAAAGAAACATCACTCAAAACATTCAAGTTTCATCACATTGAATACCTTTTGCAAATGTTACAAGATAACGATTTCAAAAATTACAGATATAATATCTATAAGAGCATTGTTCACGAATACGAACAAATTTTGTGGGCATCAGAACATGAAAGCTTAAATAAAAAAGAATGGGCTGCAGCTTTTTATGGACTGAAGAAATATGACAAATTGTTTATGCGTGAAAAATTGAAGCTTTTTAAAAATTTGAAGAAAAATAAGACTTGAAGGCTCTGCTACCAATGTAAAAAAACAAACCAACCCTATACCTCCTTGGGCATTCGTCACACTCGGCAGATTCCAAAATCAATACGTCAAAAAGAGCGTTTAGCATAGGTATAATTCCTAATTTGGAATTACCACTTTGTTTTGTCAAAACCGTATAATACCTCATCGAATCTGCATTCGCCATGTCCAGGTAAAATATCTTCATCAGGTCAGAAAGCACGCGATCGGAATGCACAACAGCCGACTCGAAAAAATCATTGCCCCTCCCCGATTTTCTGCGATTATTGTTATAAATTTTCAATCCGGACAATTCATCAAAAGAAGCCATCCTGCGATCAGCATTGAAAACCGTAGGTGTAGCTACGGTGAAGCGCGCAATGTTGAGCATTGTCGCAGATGGCGTATAGTTTAGCGATGCAGTAGTAAACCACTTGCGGATTTGAGGAATTATTAAAACTTGCATTTTTTGTACGTTTTAATAATTTATTATTTACCTTTGCATTATGGAAAATTACACTGACAGAAAACAATATATAAAAAAATTGTTGGCTTACAAAGACCAAGACCTTATAAAAGTGGTTACAGGTTTGCGTAGGTCGGGCAAATCTACACTTTTTAGAAAACATTGTATATTTGGAATTGCTACGAAGAAGCAATAAAATTTGGACAGGCACAAGCCGTAACAGCGAAGTGGACTTTGTATGCAAAACTCCAAAAGGCGACATTGAATATTATCAAGTGGCGTGGCAAATAACAAAAGAAACAACTGTAGAACGAGAGTTTGATCCATTAAAAAATCCGGCCGGTATGCAAAAACTGAATATACAATGAAATCGATACATAATTCAAAAACACAAAAATTAACACCTAATAATATAAAAGATTATAAGGAAACATTCAATATAAAAACCAAAACCCCGTGTAATGCAGCATTTACCTCCTTGTATTTTACACGGGACGGTTATATTAAACCCTGTTGTATTCAACATGACCGTTA
>JAYENB010000163.1:0-14570 GCA_034721855.1 Bacteroidota bacterium | reverse complement strand
CCGATTTCTGCGTTACGCTCGTATTTAAAACAGTCATTTACAAAAGTAAACTCCTTGGTTTTAAATACTTCGCAAGCCTTGAACTCGAACATTATGAATTAGACACTGACTCTATTGACAAGCACTAAGTAGATAATTTTACTCCGACACACTTTGGCGTAGCCAATCTATATCTTTGTACAAAAAGATTGAGATATGGAAAAAAATATCAAGTTAAAAGTTTTAGACAGCATCGGTAAAATATACGAAGAGTCAAAAGAATGTAAACTCGAAAAATCTTTTTTTACAAAAATTGATGTAGAGTTATCATTTCTTTCAGAGTATTTTAGAACAACAAAAAGCCAATCGTTTTTTATGGCACTGGTTTTTGCATTAAACTATAAAGGAGATACAGTTGATTTAAACGACCTGATAGAATATTTCAATTGCAACCCTATGAAAATACTTGAGTACAATGATGATTTTGAGCATTTATACTCTAAAGGTATTTTCGAAAAACAAAAATCAAAACATCGAATGAAATTGGCAGGAACTAATGACCAGTTTACAATTAATGAAAAAATTTCAGAGGCAATTCTGCAAAATAAACCCATGCCTGAAATTAAACAAGAAAAGATTGAGGATATTATAGGATTACTTGAAAAGCTATATAATATTGGAGAACAAAGAGATGATGATGAAATATCTACGTATAAACTATTTAAGCAAACAAAAGAGATTATTTCTGTAAATCTACATTTTCCATTAATTAAGAAAGTTGACCAGTTAAATTACGACATTGAAGATGCCTACCTATATCTTTATTTGATTTGGAGAACTTTATCAGGAAAAGAATTTACTGATATAGGTAGAGCATTGGAAAGAATTTACGATAACCCATCAAAACGTTTGAAATATATGCAAAGAATCATATCTAAAGATAATGTTTTGATTAAAAATAATTTGATTGAAATTATTGAAGCCCAATTTTTTAATGATACGGAAATAAAACTAACAGACAATTCATTTAATATTTTAAATGAGTGTGATATAAAGCTTTTTATAAATAAAAAGAAAAATGAAAACGTTTTGTCGCCAGATGAAATTCCTTTTCGGGAATTAATTTTTAGTGAATCAGAGATGAAACAACTTTTTTTACTGAAAAATTTGTTAGAAGATGTTAAATTAAAAAAAACTCAAAAACGATTAACAGAAAAAAATTTACCCAAAGGTGTGACAGCTTTGTTACATGGTGTACCAGGAACAGGTAAAACAGAAATTGTTAAGCAAATTGCAAAAGAAACAAACAGAGAATTGATGAAAGTTGAAATTAGCCAGTCAAAGTCCATGTGGTTTGGCGAAAGCGAGAAAGTCATAAAGCGAATATTTACTGACTATAAATCTTTTGCTAAAGATTGCGAACGTACGCCAATATTGCTTTTTAACGAAGCAGATGCAATTATATCCAAAAGAAGAGAACTCGGAAATTCAAGCGTTGCTCAGACTGAAAATGCAATACAAAACATTCTTCTTGAAGAGTTGGAAAACTTTGACGGTATCCTAATTGCAACCACAAACCTTGCAAATAATCTTGATTCTGCATTTGAAAGGCGATTTTTATTTAAAATCCAATTTCAAAAACCAAATACTACAATGAGAGCTAAAATTTGGAAATCAAAATTACCATTCTTAGAAATTAAAGATTGTAATTTATTAGCTGATAAGTTTGATTTTTCAGGTGGACAGATTGATAATATACTTCGAAAGAATGAAATACATGAGATAATTTATGGAGAAAAAGTTAGTCTTGAAAATTTAATGGTTTTTTGTTCAGAAGAAATTTTAGGCAACAACAATAGGAAAATAGGTTTTAAAAATTAAAACAGCCAGTTCATCCCAATATAAATTCCCATCTGTCCATCTGCAGCTTTAAAAGGTATGCCTACATCAGCTGCTATGACAAAGTTTTCATTCATGGCTACGTGCAGGCCGGCGCCGTATGTGAAATGAAAATCCTCGTCATCTGAAAAATAATTATCCTGGTTTATGCCTTCCGGGATATTAGATTTATCAATGTCAACGAGTGAAATGCTGCGGCCGATGTCGGTAAAGGGACTGAGAGCCATGTACCAGTTTTGATTGATAAACTTAAAGCGCCAGAATTTGTATCTGAATTCCAGGTTGGCGAAAGCCACAGATTTGGAAACCACACGGTCGCGTATGAGGCCACGTACAGATTTGGCACCGCCGAGTCCGTCAATGGTGGAGGAGGGCATGTAACTATATACCATATAAGGATACATGTAAAAAGGCGCTTCTC
This sequence comes from Bacteroidota bacterium, assembly GCA_034721855.1. Taxonomy (GTDB): domain Bacteria; phylum Bacteroidota; class Bacteroidia; order Bacteroidales; family ML635J-15; genus JAQIBY01. The sequence continues at coordinate 12,271 of JAYENB010000163.1, read as the reverse complement.
CCCAGACAATGCCCTGGTAACCCAGGCGGTATGCAAAACTCAGGTCTTTTTCAATGAGGGTGAAATATTGCCTATGTGTGATGGCCAGTTTGCCGAAATTGAAATCTTCACCAATGGAATTAAACAATACAGCTTCTGTCCAGATGCCGTTCATGGGACAGGCTTCATTGTCACGGGAATCGTAAACCAGGCCGGTTTTCAGCGCATGATGCCAGCCGCCATTTTTTTCCTTTTCCCCAATGATGCCCCAATCAATGTATTTATCATACAACAGGCTTGTATCCGGCAGCATATCTTCTTCTGATTGTCCTTCATTGAGCTTGTTGATATCTACCGTAGAAATATCAAAATTCAGAATTGTATATCCCAGCGCCCAGCTAAGGTTGTCATGGAAAAGCCTGCCCCTGAAATCTGCCTTGAATCGCATGATGTTACGTTCGTGTTTGTAAAACATACGTGATACATAATCCGCGCTGTTGGGGTCGGCCCAATTGGAGTTATATACAGCATTGTAGCCGTTGAATCCAAAAAAATCCACAGCTTGTTCGGGCATGTATAACACGTCTGCTGTCAATCTTGTTCCCGGAATGAGGTATTCAGAATCATAGAACAAACGAAAAATGCCGGACCCTTTGGTGTATCGTGAAATCTCAGCGTAGATGGAATGATAATATTTTGGATATACCTTGCCATCACCGTAATAATAAATATTGGTCAGACCGCCGTACTGAAATCCAAGGTCGGAGTTGTATGAAACCACCGGCAACAGACCGATGTTCCAGCCGGTTTTTACGTCTGTGCTGTCTTGTGCTAAGCTTGTTGAGGCCAGTGCTATACAAGTAATGAGAACAATTAGAGTTTTTTTCATGGTGTTGTTTTTTGAATGTTCTAAGATAGAAATATTGTAACTATTCACAGTATATTTTTTGTCATTAGTTTTATTAATTTATACATTTTTTCTAAATTATATTTTATTATCATTAGCCCCGCCCTAAAGGACGGGGCTAATGATATATCTATTCTGAAAATTTATGAATAATTCAGGTTAAAAGTTATGAAATTTTAAAATGTGAACGTTTACAATTTTTAATATTTATGTGTGAAAAATGCTATTAATTGATTAATTTTGACATGCCATCATCACAAAAAAATGATAAAGAGAGAAACCATAGACCGTATATTTGATACCGCTGACATAGTGGATGTTATCAGTGATTTTGTGCAGTTAAAACGACGCGGTACGAATTACGTTGGTTTGTGTCCTTTTCACAATGAAAAAACCCCTTCATTCAATGTATCACCATCAAAGGGGATATACAAATGTTTTGGATGCGGCAATGGTGGCAATGTTGTTCAGTTTGTGATGGAACATGAACACATGTCCTATCCCGAAGCGATGAAATACCTGGCCAATAAATACAACATCCCGGTTGAAGAAGAAAAAACCAGTGATGAAGATATTGAAAAACGGGATATGCGGGAAAGCATGATGGTGGTCAATGAATTTGCCCGTAAATATTTTATCCGGCAACTGATTGAAGATGAAAGAGGACGTGCTGTGGGACTGGCTTACTTCAGGGAGCGAGGTTTTACCGACCAGATGATTGAAAAATTTGACCTGGGGTATTGTCCCGAAGGCAAAGATACTTTCACTGAAGATGCACTGGGAAAAGGGTATAAGTTGGAATTTCTTGAAAAAACCGGATTGACTATTGTCAGGGATGAATGGCGAGCCGACCGTTTCAGTGGGCGTGTGATGTTTCCGATACATTCATTGTCAGGCAGGGTGATGGGGTTTGGTGGTCGTGCACTCAAGACGAATGATAAAAAGACAGCCAAATACCTGAATTCACCTGAGTCTGAAGTGTATCACAAAAGCAAAATTCTTTACGGTATATACCAGGCAAAGCGTGCAATTGTGCAGCAACAGGTGTGTTTTCTGGTTGAAGGATATACCGATGTGATATCCATGCATCAGAAAGGAATTGAAAATGTTGTGGCTTCATCCGGGACATCGCTTACTGAGGACCAGATACAATTGATTCACCGCTTTTCGGAAAACATTACCATTCTGTATGATGGTGATCCTGCAGGATTAAAAGCATCATTGCGTGGTATTGATATGATTCTGGAACAGGGAATGAATGTAAAACTGGTTATGTTTCCTGAAGGGGAAGATCCTGATTCGTTTGCACGAAATAACAGCCCTGATGATATCCACGAGTACATAGAGACACATCAAAAGGATTTTATCCGGTTTAAAGCGGGGCTGCTTTTGGATGAAGCACAGGATGATCCGCTGAAACGGTCTGAAATGATCAGTTCCATAGTTCGCAGTATTTCGGTGCTGGATAACACCATCAAACAAATGGAATATGTGAAGTCCGTCAGTAAAACTATGGATGTGGATGAAGATATCCTGCATGGAGAACTCCGGAAATACCGTTATAAGCATCTGAAAGAAAAACAAAAACAACAAAAACGGAAGCAGCTACATGAACGACATGCGCCAACACCTGCCGTACCATCGAACGTTACCAACATCATTTTTGAGGAACATGAAAAGGAGATCATCAGGATTTTGCTGGCATTTGGTAATACATTGTTCAGTAAAGACCCTGAATCAGGGGTGGAACGTACGGTGGCTGAATATATCATCAACGAAATCAGGAATGATGAATTGAAATTTGAAAATTTGCTGTACAATAAGCTCTTTGAAGAAGTGGCTGATTTGTTGAGCAATGGAAAAAAAGTGAGCCATCAATATTTTACCCAGCATACTGATTCTGATATTGCCCACATTTCTGTTGAACTGGTGCAACCAAAATACCATTTGCATGAATTCTGGAAAAAACGGGGAACTTATGTGCATACAGCAGAAGATAATTTGCAAGAATATATCCCGAATCTGATACATCAGTACAAACGAAAGGTAATGCAAAAAGCACAGGATAAGACAGTAAAACGCATCAAAGCATTGCAAAACAAGGATGCTGATAATAAAGAGATATATTCCTTACTCGAAGAAAAAAGAAACATTGAAAAAGTCATTTCTTTGCTTGTAAAGAACAAAGGCATCGTGATTATGCGCTGATCCCGTTATGTGGTGAGATACGATATGTTTATGAGTGTATTTTACAACGGGCTCATCTTGTGGATAAAAGCATGCTTTTGCGCCAGGTTCATTACCAGGTCATCCAATGTCATCACGGTTAAAAGGCATAGTCATGCAATGGTTTCAATGCGTATCTGTCTTTACTCAGGTAGGCGGAGAGGGTGTTTTTTGTCATGATTATACCTTCTATGATTTGGGCAGCAAGGCTTTTGTGATCAAGCTTATCCAAAACATGACGATGGTGACTGGCATTTTCATTGTCACAAATCCTGTCAAGCAGATTTTCCCTGAGGCGACTGTTTTCTAAAAGATCTTCAAGCAAAGTTTTCACCTGGTAGGTATGGGTTACTTTTGACAGTAATCCGGAAAGCTGGTTATATTCATCCTGAGCAACTTTCAGGTTCAGGATATCGCTGTACAAAGCACGCTCTGCATTTTCGGGGGTCATGTTCTGAACTTCTGCTCCAGGGGTGTGTAATATAACACCGTTGAGTTTTCCAATTTCAGAATTGAGCCTTATTTTGAATGTTTCTGCTTTTATAACAAATAACTTTATTAAGGCTGCAAAACTAATGCTTTTAAGCTTTTAGAGCTATGTTTTGTCTATTTAATTCGATTTATGCGTAAAAATGTTAACTTGCATGACAAAATCTAACGTCTTTACGGAATTTTTAGATTTATATTGTTGTCTGCTGTAAGCGCTGATGTGACACTTGGTTGTTTCATACCGCTTTCCGGGAGCATAAGATTTTCTTGTAAAGCAATTATTATTTGTTTAATTTTGAGTTTAATTTTGAGGTAGTTAATATAGGGATAAAAAACAAAATTTCGCTTTACCATTAAAAACAACAGATGTATTAAATACAATTAAAATCCACCGGTAATCCGGTTAGTATTATGAAAATAAAAAACATGAAACCAATACAAATTGGAAATTTCACAATTAAAGTACCTATCATTCAGGGCGGTATGGGAGTTGGAATTTCTTTATCAGGTCTGGCATCAGCAGTGGCAAATCAAGGCGGTGTTGGTGTAATTGCAAGTGCAGGACTTGGTTTAATTTATCGCCAAAAACATGCAGATTTTATCCAGGATAGTATTCTGGGATTAAAAGAAGAGATTCACAAGTTCAGAGCAAAATCCAACGGCATTGTTGGTGTTAATGTGATGGTTGCTATGTCAAATTTTGCTGACATGGTACAAACTTCCATTTTGGAGAAAGCCGATATAATATTCAGTGGCGCAGGCTTGCCTCTTAATCTGCCAGGCTTTTTAAAAAGCGACAGTGTGACAAAACTGGTTCCGATTGTATCATCCGGCAGGGCTACAAAAATCATTTGCTCGAAATGGCAACAGAATTACAATTATCTGCCGGATGCTGTGGTGGTAGAAGGACCAAAAGCAGGCGGGCATCTTGGATTTAAAACTGCTCAAATTAAAGATGACAATTATTCCCTGGAACACATTTTACCTGAGGTGGTATCAGTAGTGAAGGAATTTGAAGTAAAATCAGGAAAAACCATTCCGGTAATTGCAGCGGGGGGTATTTATTCCGGCCAGGATATTTCAAACATGCAAAAACTTGGTGCAACCGGCGTTCAAATGGGAACGCGTTTTGTTACTACAGATGAATGCGATGCCTCCGAGTCATTTAAAAACAGTTATCTTGAATCAAAAAAAGAAGATATGGAGATTATTATAAGCCCTGTAGGTATGCCAGGCAGAGCGATACATAATAATTTTATAGAAAAACTCAATCTGGGAAAAAAACACCCTGTACGTTGTCCTTTTAAATGCATAAAATCCTGCGATATTACAAAAACTCCATACTGTATTATGAATGCTTTATTCAACGCCTTTAAGGGGAATATGAAAAACGGATATGCTTTTGCAGGTGCTAATGCTTACATGTCAAAAAAGATTATCTCTGTACAGGAAACGTTTAAAAATATCAAAAAAGAATACCTGAATTCAAAATAGCTAGTAAACAAAAAGCCTGCATGAATTCATGCAGGCTTAATCGTTAGAATGTGTAATTTGTTACATCATTTCTTTCATGGCTTTGTAGGCTTTGTCACCATAAACGACTGATGGGCCTCCACCCATGACTACAGCCACGCCGATGGTTTCAACAATTTCTGCCTGAGAAGCACCGGTTTTCAAAGCAGCTTGTACATGACATGCAATACAGCCTTCACAACGAATGGTGATGGCTATCCCTAGGGCTATTAGCTCTTTATGTTTTGCTGTCAACGCTTTGTCTTCACCAGTAGCATGATGCATTTTTCCAAATCCTTCTGCAATACCAGGATTTTCTTTGGATAATGTGCCAATAAAATCAAATACTGCATTTGCTTGTTCTGAATAATTACTCATAATATGATCCTCCTTTTTTATTAATTTAATTTGTTAATACATTAACAAATGTAGTTTCCCAATGTTTTAGATGCAATGATAAATATCAGAAAGCCTTATGTTAATCAATACCATTTTAGTTGTATAACAGGATTATATTGCTGTTACAGGTGATTTTATGAGCGGTTGGTAATGAGGTGATATCCAAACATGACAATTGAAGTATGACACACAACTTAGTTTCAAATATAGGGGACTTCTAATAACAGTAGCAAATTGGTAAATTAAATATGGTGTGTCTGGCATACCATATCGTATAGAAGTGGCCTTACACCAAACCGGCAAATCCCATAAAAGCCAGGGATAAGATCCCAGCTACTACCAAAGCTGCCGGCACGCCGCGCATGCCTTTGGGCAGTCTCATCAGTTCAAGGTGTTCCCTGATGCCGGCAAACAGAATCAGTGCCAGTGCAAAACCACCAGCGTTCCCGATGGCAAAGAAAACGGCTTCAAGCAGATCCAAGTCATTTTGTACGGTAAGTAATGTGACCCCAAGTATGGCACAATTGGTTGTGATAAGTGGTAAAAATACCCCGAGCGCCTGAAACAGGGAAGGGCTGATCTTTTTCAGGATAATTTCAACCATTTGAACCAGTGACGATATGACCAGAATAAATGCAATGGTTTGCATGTATTCGATTTTGAAAGGGATAAGGATGTATCTTTGTATCAGCCATGTGATGACGGTGGCTATGAACATAACAAAAAGTACAGCTCCGCTCATGCCGGTAGCGGTTTTTACTTTTGATGATACCCCGACAAACGGGCATATCCCCAAAAATTGTGCAAGAACAATGTTGTTGACAAAAACAGCGCTGATTATGATTAAAATATATTCCATGGTAACAATATTTTAGGTTCTATTTATCAGTCAATTTACGCATTAAAGCTATCAAATAGGCAAGTCCCAGGAATGCTCCGGGAGCAAGCACAAAAACAAGTATGCCATCCGCTTCGGCAATGGGAATGCCAAAGATAGAAAGGCTGCCCAGAATTTCCCTTACAGCGCCGAGCAATGTCAGGGCAAAAGCAAAGCCAAGCCCCATCCCCAGTCCATCAAGGATGGAATCGCCTACTGTATTTTTTGATGCAAAAGCTTCAGCACGTCCCATGACAATGCAGTTAACCACGATGAGTGGAATAAACAATCCCAACTGGGCATGCAATTCAGGAATGTAGGCTTTCATCACCAGGTCAACAATGGTAACAAATGAGGCAATGATAACAATAAAGGATGGTATTCTTACTTTGTTAGGGATTACGGATTTTACCAATGAAATCACAGTGTTTGACATTACCAACACAAAGGTTGTAGCCAAACCCATTCCCAGTCCGTTGATAGCAGATGTTGTTACACCTAGTGTCGGACATAATCCCAGCAACAGCACAAATACGGGATTTTCTTTTATGAACCCTTTTGAGAAAATTTTCCATTTATTCATTATTTGGTTCCTCCTTTATTTTCATTAATAAACGTTTTGTATGCACGGTCCACTGCATCGCAGAAAGCACGTGAAGAAATTGTGGCTGCGGTAATGGCATCCACATCACCACCATCTTTTGTGACGCTGAGAGCAAAATCGGCAGGATTTTTTCCTTTAAATTGTGAAGGGAAATCACTTTTTTCTGCTTCCATTTTATCACCAAGTCCCGGGGTTTCTTTATGTTCAAGCACAGCTGTATTTATGATGGTAACATCAGGCTTAAACCCAACCATGATACAAAACCTGCCGCTAAAGCCTTGATCTGTATATGTTTTTACGGCTGTTCCCACATGTTCCTCTCCTTTATAGGCAGGATAAAAAACCAAAGGGTCTTTGCCATCCTGTGGCATCACTTCAATGCCGGCTTGAGGTTCAATTTTATCAAAATCAGGCAACACCCTGCCTAAGGCTGTTTCGAGTTTATTCTCCTCGACTTCTTTAATGGGCTCAAGCGTAGTATTATATACCAGCGCGAGTGCAAGGCCTGCCGCTGTTGTTACCAGGAACAGCGTTAGTACCATATTTAATAATGTTGATTCTTTTTTTGCCATAATAAATTATTATTTAAGCATTATGCAATGTCTATTTTTCATTTTCTCGTTTTCCGAATAATTTTGGTTTCATGCCCCTGTTTATTAGCGGAACAAAGGCATTCATGATCAGGATGGCAAATGATACGCCTTCGGGATATGCTCCCCATACCCTGATAAATACCGTAATAACACCAATGCCAATCCCGTATATCCACATGCCTTTGGGAGACATAGGTGAGGTGACCATATCTGTTGCCATATAGATAGCACCGAGTAATATGCCACCAGTTAATAAGTGGAAAACAGGATCTGCAAATTGCTGTGGATTGATAAGGTGCAGGATACCGGTAAACAAAGCAATGCTACCCAAAATGGCAAGTGGGGTATGCACCGGAATTACTTTTTTCCAGACAAGGTATATGCCACCAATGATCAAAGCAATGGCAGAAATTTCACCGAGGGAACCTCCCATTTTACCTGTAAGCCAGTCAGCATAGGATGTGGGCATGCTGTTCATGATTTGACTGACCGGTTCACCATTGTTAATGCCTTCTTTCATAATAGCGAGCGGTGTAGCACCTGTTTCCGCATCTGTCATGGCAAAATTCATCACCTGCACTTTTGGCCAACTTGTCATTTGTACGGGAAAAGAGATCAGCATAAACACACGTCCCACCAATGCAGGATTAAACACATTTTTCCCTAACCCGCCAAAAGACATTTTACCTATGCCGATGGCAACAATGGCCCCGATAACAATGATCCACCATGGGAGGTTGGCAGGCACGTTAAATGCCAGCAACACACCGGTAAGAATGGCAGATCCGTCGGGAATGGTATTGTTCCCTTTGATCATGAATCTCTGAATAACCCATTCAACTAAAATACAGGATACTATAGCTATTGCCTGTACTCGAATGGCATCAAGTCCAAAGAAATATACAGATACCAAAAAAGTAGGTACCAGGGCAATTAAGACTGTAAACATGATCTTTTGTACAGAGTCTTTATCGCTGATGTGTGGTGATTGAGATACAATTAATTTATTGGTATTCATGGGTCTATTTTTTTCTTGATCTGATGATTTGACTTACGTTTGCTTTTCCTAACCGGATGTAATCCAGAAGCGGGATATTAGCGGGGCAGGTATAACTGCATGAGCCACACTCAATACAATCCATAACATGTTCTTGCTCCAGCATCTCCCAGTCTTCATTTTCTGATATGTTTTTTAGATTATAGGGTTCTAATCCTGCCGGGCATGCTGAAACACAACGAGCACACCGTATGCAATTCGATTCAACATAACGTTTGCTTTCTTTTTTGTTGAAAATGGTGATGCCACTGGTTCCTTTTGTGACAGGGACATGCGTTGTAGGGACTGCTTTTCCCATCATCGGTCCACCACTGATGACTTTCCCTGTGTCATTTGGTAAACCACCAGCTTCTTCAATCAGTTCGGAAAGAGGCGTTCCTATTCTTGCAATTAGGTTGCATGGTTCTTTCACGGATTTCCCAGTTACGCACACCACCCGCTCGATGAGAGGCTTGTTTTTCTGAACAGCTTCATACACGGCTACTGCTGTGCCTACATTCTGCACAACACAACCAATGTCAAGTGGCAAACCTCCTGACGGCACTTCCCTGTTAAGCAATGTTTTGATGAGTTGTTTTTCGCCACCCTGGGGATACTGAATTTTCAGGGGCTGGATTTGAATACCATCATATTCTTTAGCAATGTTGGTAAGAAATTCAATGGCATTGTGCTTGTTGTTTTCAATCCCGATAATGGCTTTGCTGACCCCGGTTGCTTTCATCAACAATTGCGTGCCAATCAAAATATGATGTCCTTTTTCCAGCATCACACGGTGATCTGATGTCAGATAGGGTTCACATTCAGCACCGTTGATGATAATATGGTCAATGGATTTGCCATCGGGGATCGAAAGTTTCACGTGTGTAGGAAATGTAGCGCCACCCATGCCAACAATGCCTGCTTCAGAAATTTTATTGCGTATTTCGTCGGGTGTAGCACTGATATCTTTGATTAAATCGTTGCTTGTGTCAATGCCTTCTTCCCATTCATCCCCGTCAGTATCAATGATGATGCACTGCTTTTTGAATCCGGCGGCATCCATCATGTTGTCAATTTTTTTTACTTTTCCCGACACCGGAGAATGGAGATTGGATGAAACAAAACCACCAGCTTTGGCTATCAAAGTGCCAGTTTTTACTTTATCGCCGCGTTTTACCACCGGTTGAGCAGGTGCCCCGATGTGCTGTGAAACGGGAACAGTTATCTGCTTAGGCAAAGGCATTTCCTTGATTCCTTTCCCGGCTGAAAGTTTGTTTTCAGCGGGATGTACACCGCCTTTTGGAAAGGTCTTTAACATGGCATTTTCTCCTTATGCTTTGTTTTCGCCTGAATCTGAATTTTGTTGTTCCTGTTCATTTTCAGACGCTTGGTTTGTATTTTCTTTGAGTTGACTTTCTTTCTCTGTTTCTTTTTTGGCCGCTGCTGGTTTTTTCTCGTTTTTTTTCTTTTTGGGTGGAAAGTTTACTTCCACAATAGCATTTGTGGGACATTCATCCACACATTTGCGACACAATTTACATTTTTCGTAATCGATATAGGCCAGGTTGTTTTCCAAAGTAATGGCATCAAAAGGACATACCTTAACACACTTTCCACAACCAATACAAGCCACATCACAGGCTTTTTTTGCCGGGCCGCCTTTATCCTTGTTGACACATGAAACATATATACGACGGCTCTTTTTGCCAACATTGCGCAGTTCAATAATGTTGTTAGGGCAAGCTTCAACACATGCATTGCAGGCGGTACAATTTTCTTCTGAAACTTCAGGTAAATGGGTTTCAGGGTTCATGTGTATGGCATCAAAATCGCAGGCTTCCACACAATCGCCAAAACCAAGGCATCCATAAGGGCAATCTGTATCGCCACTGTAAGTTTGACTAGCCAATGCACAAGTCTGCGGGCCATCATAGATGCTGGTTTTTTTCCTGTATTCTGGACTTCCCTGGCAGCGAACCACAGCTACTTGTTTTTCTTTTTCCTCCACTTCCATCCCCAGCACTTCTGCTACTGCTTTCATGGTTTCGTTGCCGCCAACGGGACAATAAAAATCATCCAGGCTGTTTGCCTGTACCAGGGCTTCGGCAAAACCCCTGCATCCGGGATATCCGCAACCACCGCAATTGGCCCCCGGCAGCAATTCATCAATTTCATCAATGCGGGGGTCTTCCACCACTTTAAAGCGTTGAGCAACCACATACAGGATCAGCGCCAGAATGATTCCCAGTCCGCTCAGTGACAACAATGTATAAAGTATTATTTCCATATCATTCGTTTATTTTGTTTATATTAAAACGGAACGATTTCTTTAATCTGTGACGTAAAAATCTAAGCATCAAAAAATAAGGTGCCAGTATGACTAGTGCTAAAAGTCCACTGAGGCCTTCATTTCCTGTTAATTTGACACATAGAATAAGCGTAGTGAGAGAAACAATAAATGGTAGCAGGTAACCGATGAATAAAGCTTTATATCCATGTTTTTCACTGATACTGACAACGACGGGTTCCCCTTTTTTGTAAATATCCGTTGTGTTGTTGATTTCAATGATTTTTTCTTTGGTATCTACGCCGCAAATGCTGTGAAGTTTGCATGAAACGCAAGCAGATTCAGCAAGTATTTTTACAAAAACAGTATTGTCCCGGCAATGGTCAACAATGCCTTTATGTTCAACCTGTGTTTTGCTGCTCATTTCTTGTCCTCTTTATTTGCTGACAAAATTAAAAAGTTTCCTGATAAAAAAAACTGTCCTTTAACATTTAGTTTGGGGAAAATTGAGATGGAGAGATTGAGTGATGGAGAGACGGTGAGTGATGGTTTGTAGGTTTTATCAGGGCGTGCCCCAAAACAAATTAAGGGTCGGTCTCCGGCTATTAGCTGTTTTGCTTCGCCTTCAGTCTGCGATGCTGTGAACAGGAGCTCCGCTGGTCGCTCTGCCACAGCAGCAGTCTGTAAGGCTCATCTTCAGCAGGCTAACCGCCTACGCCCTCACGCGGAATGGGGATATTGCACGATAGCACGATAGCTCGATGGTACGAAAGCACGAAAGCACGATGGGGATATTGAGTGATAGAGTGGTGAGTGACCCGTTCTAAAAAGAAGTTTACAGATTTTTAGTGTAAGCCTGTTGAAGGACAAGACAACCGGATTATTGCCAAAAATTTAACAGAATTGTAAAATATTAGGCCATAAATTTATCAAGACTGTAAAATAATCGGCTTAAAAGACCAGTATTCCTGCCAAAACCGATGGTATAAAATGATTATCTGTATGCTTTTGCTTATGTCCGACGTGATGAAGTTATCAGTTATTACAAATCAAAAATAAGCGGCAATATCCAAAAAATTGAAAGTTTGATGCGTTCTGCTGAGAAATTTGCCTCTACATCTGAAAAAGGCGAAGCTCAAAAGGAATATGAAAAGTGCATCCCTTTGTTTGCAAAAATAAGCTATGCATAGGGATTATTACAGGCTGTGGATCCAAATGCAAGCGATAGCACTGGCTTATATCTTTCCCGCTCGCTGGACTTACACAGGAAACTAGTGCATAAACTATCCGATGTACAGGGAACATACATTTTGTTGCACTGTTCTGCCACATTGTTTGGCGATAATGCAGGGAAGCTTGAAA
>JAYENB010000162.1:0-2850 GCA_034721855.1 Bacteroidota bacterium | reverse complement strand
CCACTGTGTCTGTTAAGGTTTCTATGCAATGTGGTGTTGACACGGTAAATGTTACAATTTTATTGCCACCGCTGCTGTATATTATGCCTGAAGGACTTTCAGCATTGGAAGTGGGAGGTGTGGCATCTGTACCAAAATCCCAGGTATAGGAAAACTCATCTCCGGTGGAACCGGTATTGGTAAAATCAAGGCTTGCTCCAATGCAAATTGAATCGGTGAACGTGAAAGAAGCTACTGGATCATCATAGATATTGATGGTTTGAGTTCCTTCATTGTTGCAGCCGCTAACCGGATGTTCAGCATACAGTTGAACGGTTTTTGTGCCAGGCGAACTGTAGGTTACCACAGGTTCAGCGGCAGTAGAAGTAGCCGGATTGGCATCTGCACCGAAATCCCATGTATAATCAAATTGTGGATCATAATTGAGAATGGTAAAGGTAATTTCATCGTTTTCACAATCCGGTGCTGTGGATGTAAATTCAATCTCAGGTTGTGGTGAGTTTTTCACAACCACTGTGTCTGTTAAGGTTTCTATGCAATGTGGTGTTGACACGGTAAATGTTACAATTTTATTGCCACCGCTGCTGTATATTATGCCTGAAGGACTTTCAGCATTGGAAGTGGGAGGTGTGGCATCCGTACCAAAATCCCAGGTATAGGAAAACTCATCTCCGGTGGAACCGGTATTGGTAAAATCAAGGCTTGCTCCAATGCAAATAGAATCGGTGAACGTGAAAGAAGCTACTGGATCATTATAAATGTTGATGGTTTGCTCAGCTTCATTCCAGCAGCCTGATACCGCATCTGTAACTGTCAAAACAATGGTTTGTGTTCCATCACTGTCAAATACGATGCCTGATGGATTAACATTGGTTGATGTTAATGGGGTTGCATTGGGACCAAAATCCCAATTGAAATCAAGTCCTGACGCATCACCGTCAAAACTAAAATCTACAGGATCATTTCCACAGGCAGGTGCTGTGCTGGTGAATGATACTTCGGGTGCCGGTGAATTTTCAACAGTCAGTGTCTGTGTAGTCGTTGCAATGCAAACACTGTTTGATACACTCAGGCTGATGGTATGGTTACCATTTAAACTGAATGAAATATTCTGTGGATTTTCAGCCGTTGAGCTTGACGTAGATGCATGGCTTCCAAAATCCCAGGTATAGCTGTATTCATTACCTGCGCTGCCTGTATTGGTAAAATCAACACCTGTGCCTATACAGACATTGTTGGCAAATGTAAAATCGGCAACAGGAACATCCAATATTTCAAATGTCTTTGATATGCTGTCCTGGCATCCGCTCACATTGTCCGTAACAACAAGCGTAGCTGTTTTCATCCCCGGGGTAGTGAATGTAATGCCGGTTGGATTTTCAAGGTTACTTGTGGCCGGGCTGCCATCCGGACTGAATGACCAGTCAAAACTAACACCGGCACTGCTGCCTGTATTGGTAAAATCAATGTCCTGGTCAATGCATACCGGCCCAGTGTGGGTAAAATCTGCTTCAGGTCTTGGTAAGATTGTTATTGTATCTGTAGTTGTATGGGAACAATGATCATTATACACGGTGTGTTTTACCGGCTTATCGCCGGGTGTGGCAAAAACTACCTCCGGATTTTCAGTATAAGCTTCAAATGGCTGGGCATCCGCAGTGAATGTCCATTCATGTGAAAATTCGCTGCCAGATGACCCTGTGTTGGTAAATTGTACTTCGTTTCCGGCACATACACTGTCGGTAAATGTAAAATAGGCATCCGGCCTTTCATACACATTGACATACTTTGTGATGATAGCTGAATCCATGCCGCAATTGATGACGGTTTTCATGTCCACACGTTTGATGCCGGGTGTTGCCCAGGTAGCGGTGGGATTTTCGAGGGTTGAGGTTGCAGGTGTAGCGCCACCACCAAAGGTCCATTCCCAGGTTATACCACTGCCGGTAGGGCCGGCATTCAGGAATTGTACAGTGTCATTTGTACATCCGGGGCCATCATGTGTGAAATTTGCAATCAGTGTATCTACATCGGCGCCAAAACTGTTGGCTTCGAGGAAAACGCCTGAATCCCACTTTGAATCAAAAGCATCAGCAATAACAAGTTTAATATGATACTCGGCACAAGGCTCAACAATAGCTTCAGCAGTAAAAACAGTCGTCAGGCCATCATATTCCACATTTGGATTTGCTCCGGGTGTGCTTCCATCACCATTGTCAACATAATATTCTTCGTTTGAATGTTCTTCAGGACAGCTATCTAAACCACTATGACCATTATTGACGGTTTTTATAGCTACCTCTGTGGATGTTCCGGGAACAAGGGCAATGTTTTGTTTATTATAAGTCCCGCCTGAAGGATCCGGTCCACTAAGCAGAAATGCAAAACCATCGTTATAATTACTGCATACATACTCTCTGTATTCTTCTGATGCAAATATGTAATTGAACCTTACGGTATCCGCCGGGGACTTGAAGTCAAATTCCAATACAGCAGCATCGTTTGTAGCGGTCCCACCAAGAATGTTTGTAATATCAGGATCTCCTGGTTGCCCCATGTTGGAAGATGTTCCATTGCTGTTGTTTGGACCTGGAGCATCAAAGATATCACCTGTTGACATAATAACACCGCCATCAAATGGTACTTCGGGGATGGTTGCCGGAACGGTTGTAAAGGACCCCAAAGCATTGGCATCCCCGGTAGAAGTAATATTATATACCTGGACACCTTCGCCAAGCAATACCAGCTCCACCAGTTCCTGATCAGTGAGTATGTCCTGGATTGCAAGCTGAGCTTTTCCGGGCATTAATCCCAGAAAAAATAAGGGAATTATTAATATTAAATATCTGA
>JAYENB010000161.1:0-2853 GCA_034721855.1 Bacteroidota bacterium | reverse complement strand
ACGGAAGTTATACTTACTTATGGAGTGATGGACAGACAACTGCGACAGCAAATAATTTATCTGCAGGTTCATACGATGTTACTGTTTACGATGGTAATATGTGTGAAGCATATAGCAATGTAACCATCAGTGAAAATCCTGTTGTAACGGCTAGCATTTCATCAAGCTCAGATGTCACTTGTAATGGTGGTTCCGATGGAGCCGCAACCGTAACAGCAGGTGGTGGAACCGGAACATACACTTACTTATGGAGTAATGCTGCAACGACATCAACAATAACTGGTTTAACAGCAGGCACATACGATGTTACTGTTTACGACGGCAACATGTGTGAGGCCTATGCCAGTGTGATGATTAATGAAAATCCAGCAGTGACCGCTGATATAAACAATTACACTGATGTGTCTTGTTATGGAGACTCCGATGGATCAGCAACGGTAACAGCAAATGGTGGAGATGGAAACTATTCTTATCTATGGGATGACTCACTTACCCAAACCACATCCACAGCTTCAAACCTGAGTGCCGGAACTTATAATGTGACTGTTTCAGATGGCAATGATTGTGAAGCGTATGCCAGCATTACAATCAATGAAAATGATCAATTGACAGCTACCATTATTGCTTCATCTGATATTTCATGTTATGGGGATACCGATGGTGAAGCAACTGTAAATATTACAGGAGGTGATGGTAACTATAATATAGCCTGGAATGATCCAATGTCACAATCAACTGAAACAGCAAGCAATTTACCATCCGGGACATATACAGTTAACGTTACGGATGGAAACGGTTGTCAAACCAATGCAAGCGTAACCATCAACGAACCTCCCGCAATCTCAGTAAGCATGACGAATGTTATTGATGTATCTTGTTATGGAGATTCAGATGGCAGCGCTCTGGCATCAGCCTCAGGAGGCACCGGCAGTTATGATTTTGAATGGAGCAATGATCAAACAGGTGCTACACTTAACAACATCGAAGCAGGGGTATATCTGGTTACCGTGACAGATGATAACGGATGCGAAGCTGTCACATCTGTCACCATTGATCAACCCGATCCCCTGGAACTCGAACCAAATGTATCCCCCGTGTTATGCGGTATCAATCCGGGAGCTTGTGGCGTAACCGTATCAGGAGGTAACGGAGGTTATTCTTATTTATGGGAAGGCTTTGGTTCAGGAAGTGCGATGCTGACCGATCTTGGAGCTGGTGATTATACTGTGACCGTGGAAGATTCGGAAGGTTGTTCGGCAGAATTAACCATGACTGTTCCTACACAAGGGAACCTGACGGTAAATATTACAGAAACACAACCCATCTCGTGTTATGGTGATGCCGATGCAATTTTGAATGCATCATGTCCGGGAGGTGAAACTCCACTGGATTATTACTGGAACACAGGGCTCGAAACGGAAACAATTGACAGCATAAGTGCCGGAAATTATTCCGTTACAGTCAATGATAATTTGGGATGTTCAGGTTCCAATTCATATCAGGTTACTGAACCACCCCAGATATTGGTGAATTTTATTACTCATGATGTTCAGTGTTTTGGTGAGTCAGATGGTTCTGTTGTAGCGGTAGCTGATGGAGGCACGTCACCATATAACTATCAGTGGATTGGGTTAACAACCGGAGACTCACTTGTTAATCAGCCGGCTGGACAATACATTGTTGAAGTTACTGATAATCATAATTGTGCAGTGACTGATACTGTGTTCATTGATGAGCCTGACTCGCCGCTTACCGTTGACTTAATGAAACAGGATATATTATGTTATGGTGATCAGAACGGCCGATTATCAGCAGGAGCAAATGGTGGAACACCGCCTTATTATTATGAATGGAGTTTTAATGGATCCAGTACAGCTAGCGAAAGCCTTGTTAATCTGGCAGCCGGTTTTTATCAGTTAAATGTTATTGACGACAATGGATGTGCTGTAAATACCAGTGCTACGATCATTGAACCAGCACCACTTGTGGTCGATTATTATACGGAAGATCCCAGTTGTATCGGCAGTAACAATGGATATATTGAATTGGAAGTAAGCGGAGGAACAGAACCATACACATATTTCTGGGATGGTTATTCTGCTAATTTACCTTATTTTGATGGATTGTATGAAGGCCAGTATGATATCCTTGTAGAAGATGACAACGGATGTCAATATGAACTGGAAACTATACCACTGGTTGATGTTCCTGTTGAATGTTTGCGTATTCCAAATGCATTTACTCCCAATGGAGATGATAATAATGATGAATGGTTAATTGAAAACCTTGATATGTTTAATAAATATCAAGTTCAGGTCTTTAACCGCTGGGGCCAGGTAGTTTATGTTGGTCAACCCGGTGATGAGCCATGGGACGGCACAAATTTGGAAAATAATATGGTTCCTACAGGAAGTTATATTTATGTAGTTAAATTGAATAATGGATCTGAACCTAAATCCGGTGTTGTGACTGTTGTGTATTAAACAGGGACAAACAAGGATTAGATTAATGGTGTAATAAAAGGTTCCCCTGGCGATAATTACGGACACTCTGTTTGTTTCAATTCTGATGAATCAATTCTGGCTGTTAGCTCAAAAAACTGTGATGATAACGGTTATTATTCCGGACAGGTTAGAATTTTTGAATACCAGAGCGGAAACTGGATTCAAAAAGGGCAGTATATTATTGGGACTGGTCACGAACATTTTGGAACTAGCCTTAGTTTAAATGATGACGGTTCAGTGATTGCGATTGGGGCCCCTGAAAATGACAACCTTGGCAACTACTCCGGGATTGTGAGATTATATGAATATGAATCCGGCAGTTGGTCGCAAATTGGAGATAGTCTTACGG
>JAYENB010000160.1:0-2858 GCA_034721855.1 Bacteroidota bacterium | reverse complement strand
GCGAACAGTTATAGCCTATGGTGAAAAAGACCGTAGTACAAATAAAAAACTCCTCCCACTTTTATTGATTTTGCTGCTTGCAAAAACCAGCACCTACGCCACCTTGTATTTATTTCAAAACAACTTTGATTTTTTCACTTAGTTAAGCATCCACGTAAAGACAAAAAACATAAAAGCCTGCGGGCAAGTTTCCTTTGTCTATGCTTACTTTTTTCCTGTCAATATTGGAAAAAGACCTTACTATTTTCCCCTGTGCACCAGATATTTTCAGATCTATTGTGCCAATTTGATTTTCGGAAATGAACACGGTGGTTTTATCATAAAATGGGTTTGGAGAAGCTATCATATTTTTGGAAGTATTTTGTTTGAAAAACACAGGATCTTCAACAGTAACAACCACCTCAGCAGTGTTGATACATGAATCACTGACAACAATTACTTTGTATGTAGTTGTTGTATCCGGGGTAGCGATGGAATCGGCAATATAGGCGCTTAATGCGTCAACTTTACCAACCCCGCACATAGCTTATGTGTGGGGTTGTTTAAGTTTACTGAAAGCTTGCTATACTTGCCTGCCTACGCAGGCAGGCTTTTCAGGACATTTAATTGGGCCTAAAAGACTTGTCCCTGCCCGTCCGGCAGGCGGGCGTCAGGCAGGCGGCAGGCTGGTGGCGTAAGTTTATCCGGGTTAGGATACTGCAAATAGCTATCAATTGAGGCTGGGGATGTAATCGTTTTTGATGACACGGAATTCGGTGCGGCGGTTCATCTGATTGGCAATTTCCTGTTGCTCTTCGCTTAGCTGCTCAACAAATTCGGGTGTCAGCACATCTCCCTCTTCAAGCCAGTCATATTCTTTGTATTGTTCATCAATTACAATGGGCTGGCTTTCGCCAAAACCTGTGGTCACCAGCCTTCCGGAGGCGATCCCTTTACTGATCAGATAAGCAGCCACGGCATCAGCTCTTTTCTTACTCAGTTCCATGTTATCTTCATCGGTACCAATCATATCGGTATGTGCCGACAATTCAATCACAAGGTTGGGATTGTTGTTCAACAATTTGACCACACTGTCAAGTGAGTGTTTAGCTTTGTCTGTAAGTTCAAAACTGCCAAACTCAAATTCAATGTTGGGGATTTCAAAAGTTTTTTGATAGTTTTCCAATTTGACATTGTGCACAAAGGTATAGTCATAGTATAAGGTATCGGTTGTCAACCTGGCTTTGCCGTTAAAATACCCCTCTTCGTGCACCACATACACATATTCGGTGTTGGGTTTCAGGTTAAAATGGAAATACCCTGTTTCAGCATCTGTGGTATCGGTAAACATGGTTCCGTCAGAACCAATCAGATGCACAACAGCACTGTCAATAACAGCTTCGGTATCTATATCGGTTACATACCCTTCCAGTGCAAATTCCAGGGGCGGTTTTTCAAAGAAATAGATATCTTGTCCCTTAGATCCCTCTCTGTCAGAAGTAAAATATCCTTTGTCCGCATTTCTGTAATAATATATACCAAAATCATTTCCCGAACTGGAAAAAGGCGGTTTCATGTTTTCCACTTTCCACCTGTAACGGCTGATTTTTTCGGCTTTAAACAAATCAAGACCTCCCATTGAAGGGTATTGCTGGCTTGAAAAAAACAAGGTGGAATCGTCCCGCACATAGGGAAAAAGCTCATCGTAAGGAGAATTAATCTCAGGGCCGGTGTTTGTGGGTTTTCCCCAACTTCCATCTTCTTTTTCAACGTACCAGATATCAGCACCACCATAGCCCCCTTGTTTGCGTGAAGCAAAATACATTCTTTTGTTATCCGGTGTTAAAGTGGGATGGCCAACAGACACAGAATCAGGCACAATGGGCACACGCTCAGGGTTCATCCATTCCGTACCGGTTTTGGATATTTTATATATCTGACAGCCTTTCTTTTCATTTTTTTCCACCTGGCATGAAGTAAAGTACATCTGTGAACCACCTTCCAAAAGGCAGGGTGCTCCTTCATCATAAGGAGAATTTAAAGAATCCAGCAATTGTGGGTCATCCCACTCTCCTTTCCTGTTTTTTTTGGAAACGAAGATATCTGAAAAACGGTCACCGGTAATATCCGATTTGTTTTTCCCTGTCACCCCTTTCCTGGTGGAAGCAAAAAACACATGGTCATACCCGTCTTTTTCGACAACAGAGGTAGTAAAATCATCATCACGGGTATTAAAATCCCTGACTTCGTTTACCTTAAAACGCGTTTTTATGTCTTTCCACTCCTGTGCCATTTTGGTGGCCTCAATTTTCTTTTGAAACACGCTGTCGTTGCCATTTAGGTCCTGATATTCATTATATACTTCAAGTGCATCTTCATATTTATCAGACAAACGATACACTTCTCCCAGTTTTAAATAAGCCTCACGGTTGTTTTCGTCATACCTAATCACCCGGTGCAAATATGTCCGGGCAAGCCTGTAATTACCGGATAAATAATAAGCATTTCCCATTTTAAAATAAACGGGAGCCCTTTCTTCGCGGGTACTTAATTTATCCAGCACAGATTTATAAACTTCAACAGCACGGTGATACTCCCCTGCTTCATAAATAGCATCAGCACGCTTCAAGCGTTTTTCCTGAGCACTGGTAAACCCTGAGATAAGCACAGCCATGAATATCAAAAAAATATATGTCAGATAACGCAGATGCATTTCACTAAATCAGATGTACTAACGTTTGCAATACAGCTTTAGTATTTAAAAGCAGCGAAGATAAAAAAGAAGTGCATAATCAGGAACATTATTTAGTGTCAGTCCATAATGTCCGATTTCTGCGTTACGCTCGCATTGACAACCAGTCATTTACGCCAGTAAACTC
>JAYENB010000159.1:0-55284 GCA_034721855.1 Bacteroidota bacterium | reverse complement strand
ATAATCCCTTATATGCCTTATATGGTTTGATTATTTTAGGTTAAATATGGTTGCGATAAATCTTATTTCATAGAACACTGATTTCTCATAAGTAACCGATTTTAACTATTAGTAACATTTTTTAACCGTTGTTAACAAATTTCAAACCTTTGCAACCTTGCCCGGCGACAGACGGGTCTGCGTCTTTGTGGTGACGAGCTACTTTTGCTGATACTGATTAGATACGAATAACGAAGTGAAATGAAATGAAAATAGTGTTTGTGTTAATTTTACACTTGGATCGCAAATTAGTTGGCAATAAAGCAGTTGGCAATTGATAAAAGACATTTCCCTTTTTGCCTACTGCCAACTAATTCAATAGAACCAAATATTTCTAACACCATTTTATTTAAATTGAGCCTTTATCTTTTACTTCTTAAATCAATTTCTTTTTTTCTTGATTTGCACATAACTATATTATTATGGTGTATTTTGAAAATTAAGCCTAAATTTTAAATTATATTTTAAAAATTAAGCCTAAATTTTAAATTAAATAGTAAAATTTCAGAAAAAAAGCTTATTTTTGAAAAAAAAGTGCATTATGTATAAACGAGAAATTGAAAATATCATTTCGAAATACCTTGATAATGATAAAATACTCATTTTATATGGTCCAAGACAGACCGGAAAAACAACCTTTATTGAATATTTCCTAAAGGGGTATAAGCACGCAAAACTTTTAAATTGTGAACATCCTGAAATCTTTGATATTTTATCGAAAGGGAAACCTGAAGAGATTACATTGCTTTTTGGGAACAATAAAATAATTGCACTTGACGAAGCCCAGGTTATTCCCGATATTGGCAAGAAATTGAAATTGATTTATGATACTTATGGAAGTAAATATAAAATCATTGCGACTGGTTCAAGTAGTTTTGAATTGTCCGGAAAGTTACATGAACCCCTTACCGGAAGGAATTTAAAATTCAATATATTTCCGTTATCATACCGGGAAATTATTCAGAAACACGATTGGTTATGGTGGAGACAGAAGCAAGATGAAATGCTAATCTATGGTACTTACCCTGGTATTATTGATTTACCTGTTAATGATAAAAAACTGTACATTAACTCACTTGCCAGTGATTATCTGTTTAAGGATATTGTGAATTTTGAAAACATCCGAAATTCAGATAAGCTCAGGAAATTACTAAAAGCCCTTGCATGGCAGGTAGGGTCTCAAGTGTCTTATAATGAATTAGCGCAAACTGTTGGAATGTCACAACCATCTGTTGTTAAATACCTTGACTTGCTTGAGAAGAGTTTTATCATATTTAAATTGAGTGCTTTTAGTAAAAATTTGAGAAATGAATTAAAAAAGAGCTATAAATATTATTTTATAGATAATGGTATTCGGAATGCTGTCATTCAAAATTTTTCCTCTATGCATATGCGAAATGATTCAGGTGCTCTGTGGGAAAATTACTGTATTTCAGAAAGAATAAAATATGTTAGGTATGTGGATTTTTTCAGACAATTGTTCTTTTGGCGGACTTATGATGGTTCAGAAATAGATTTAATTGAACAAACTGATGAAAAAATATATGCCTATGATTTTAAGTTTGGTAAGCAAAAAAAACACCGGTTTTCAAAAAGCTTTATTGATACCTACAAACCAAAACAAGCCAAAACAATTACCCCTGATACCATTCCGGATTTCCTTGATGTGAATGCACCTTAAGTTGTAAAAATATTGTTGTCCCTGCATTATGGTATCATGCACAAGCTTGTGAATAAAATACGTAAGCGTTCACAGAACACTTAAAGGGAAAAGTTAAAAGTCAAAATAACAATATATACCACGAGATACCAACCTGTTTACCCTGCCTGCCCTTTAGACAGGAATATCCTGCTGTGCTGGATTGTGATTTTTTTGCGCTGTAGATGGTAGAGTAACAGGCGAAATAAGTTGTGTCGGAATATTGAAGAAAGATGGCTTTTTTTCAATATAGATTCTTGAATAAATGTAGTGCTTTACTGATAACAGATTTGTAACTACTCAGTGCTAAAATTAAATTAGAATTCACTATTCAGGCGTCTTTGATTTTTACCGTAAACCCGTCTGTCGCCGGGCAAGCTCTGCCTGCCGGCATGCAGGGACGGAGAGTCGCTAAGAAAATGAATAATTTGTTCACATAGACAGTTAATACCGATATGTGTTCAATTGTGTGATTTTAGTTCGCTACCGCTCCTAAAATGTTGTGCAAACGAGGGCAGAGCCAAGCTCGCTTGAGCTCTGCCGAGTGCAGCCAACATTATGCAAATTATATTGAACATCAATCGGCATTATACTGAAATACAGATTGTTCAAGAATATCAAAATCACAATAAGTATATTTAATATTGTAAGCTTGCCCGGCGATAGACGGGATTGAACGCAACTTGGTATAACATCGGTTAACGCTGGTTAAAAACGGTTGCGATATGTATTATTTCTTAAAACATCGACATTTCATAAGTAACCGATTTTAACCACTATTAACATTTTTTAACCGTTGTTAACAAATTTCAAACCTTTGCAACCTTGCCCGGCGACAGACGGGTCTGCGACTTTGCGGTGACGAGCTACTTTTGCTGATACTGATTAGATACAGAGATTTATTATGATAAAATTATTATATAAAATGATATAAAACAGGTCTAATCATTAAAATCATTCAAAATAAATTATCTTATGTTAAATTGTAAATAACTGTTAATAAGGTATAAAATCGTTGCTAACGGTTATTAACCGTTAATAACCGTTAGCAACGGCTAATATTTAGAATAATAAATAATATAAAAAATATAAAATAATTACAGAAAATAGATTTTTAGATTTATTGCTGGTATATACATTAAATAATTATTCCCCTGCAGCCCGGCGGAGCCGAATATCCTGACGCCGGCGATGCCTTGTTTTTTGTACTGCAGACAGAGTGACGAAGCTTGCCCGGCGTAACGCAGTGAAGACGGGGAACTCCTGTTCTGCAGTATTACAAAAACAGGCATCGCTGGTGGCAGATAGCAGGCGGAGACGGAGATAGTGTTGCTCAGGGGTAAAATGGTTCCTGCTGCCCAAAAAAATAAAAATATAAGAGACTTCACTTCATTTTCCTGAACTTATCCCGTATTTTGTTTTCAGTGGGATTGTTGCCGGTGGCATAGAAAGTCATGTTTTTGACATCATCGGGGAGGTATGCTTGTTGGACAAAGTTGCCATCAAAATCATGGGGATATTTGTAATTTTTACCGTAATTGAGGTCTTTCATCAGTTTGGCGGGAGCGTTTCTGAGGTGGAGCGGGACAGGGGCAGGGGCATTGTTTTTTACATAGCCCAGGGCTTTGTCAATGGCAAGGTAAGCGGAGTTGCTTTTGGCGCTTGAAGCGAGGTAAATGGCACATTCAGACAACACGATACGGGCTTCGGGCATGCCGATTTTGTGAATGGCATCAAATGTGGCATTGGCGATAGTCAGGGCGTTTGGATTGGCCAGTCCGATGTCTTCTGCAGCGAGGATGATTAAGCGTCGGGCAATGAATTCCGGTTTTTCACCGCCATCAAGCATGCGTGCCAGCCAATATACCGCTGCGTCGGGGGCAGAGCCCCGTACGGATTTGATGAAGGCAGAAATGATGTCGTAATGTTGTTCCCCGCCTTTATCGTAAGTGGCCGTATTTTCCTGGAGACGCTGCACAACAAGTTCATCAGTAATAACAAGAGGGCGTTCTTCCGTGGTGTTGACCAGCAGCTCGATGATGTTGAGTAATTTGCGGGCATCCCCGCCGGAAAACCGGTACAAAGCAGCTTTTTCTTCAATGCGGATGTCCTGGTCTTTCAATGTGTTATCTTCCTGCAATGCACGTGCTGTTAATTTGTCTAATGCTTTTTCGTCTAATGGTTTCAACACATACACCTGTGCCCTGGAGAGGAGGGGGGAAATCACTTCGAAAGCAGGGTTTTCGGTGGTGGCGCCAATCAATACCAGGGTGCCGTTTTCAACAGCCGCGAGGAGTGAGTCTTGTTGAGATTTGCTGAACCTGTGTATTTCATCAATGAACAACACCGGTGGTTTGGGGTTGAACATGCGGCCGGATTCAGCTTTTTTGATGGTATTGCGCACATCTTTCACCCCTGAACTGACGGCACTGAGAGTGTAAAAAGGGCGTTCTTCGCCGGTAATCATCCTGGCGAGGCTGGTTTTTCCCGAGCCCGGAGGCCCCCACAGTATCATGGAGGGTATATTTCCGGTTTCCATGGATTTTCTCAATGCCGTATCCTGACCGGTAAGGTGTTCCTGCCCGTACAATTCATTCAATGATTGAGGTCTGAGACGTTCTGCAAGGGGTTGATAATTGTTTTGCATGGTACAAAAATAATGCAATTTTTTTATGGATGTAATGCTGTTATATTCCCTGTGATTTTAATTTTTAATAAATGTTCCGGATTTTATGGTTTTGCCCTTGTGTTTTGTTTTAAATATGTAAAATCCTTTTTTTAAGTCGGAAATGTTTATTTCTATAATAGCAGAAGCGGTATGATATTCCTTTATTTTTTTTCCGGTTATATCATAAAGTAAAATTGTTTTTTGGCTCACAGATGAAAACTCAAAAACCAGGTTATTGTTTACAGGATTTGGATAAACCGAAAGTTCTTTTGTCCCAACCTTTTCTTCATTTACATCTACATACAGACAAAAACAATCACCACAGGGAGAGTTTCCAAGATATATCAAATCTCCGTTTATTTTCACACAAATGGGGCTCCAACCATCTCCATTTGTAGCCATATCAACAACAAATGGATTGAATAATCCTGTCCATACAGAACTACCAATGCCTTCAATCCATTCGTCAGTGATATAAGAAGGATCACCTGTACCTTCAAGTACATAATGTCTTCTTTGGCTTCCATCATAAAGACTTACCGTATCAATATTAACAACTTTCCTGTAAAATGTATCACATAATTGAGTAAATGATAATTGACCATTATTGTTAAAAAAGGCACCACCATGATTATACTTAATGCTATCTCCTACTTCCAGATTAAAATCATACAATAGCTGTTCTTCTTCATCATTGAATTTTACGAAAATTCTTTTATTCTCTTCCCTCAATCCACAATAATAACTTTCGTGATTTTCTAAAATAGTATCAGTAAGGTAATAAATTTTATTGTAAGTGAATGAATCTATTATTGTATCCCCTTGCATGCCAAATCTGATTTCATCTTCATCATAATATATGCAATTATCGTAGTAAATATTCCAAATTGCTGTGCTATCAGGGAAATGGAAATATTCTTGTGCAGCTAATGTAAAACTTACACAAACTAAGAGAAAGTAAATAAGGGCAATTTTTTTCATAGTATAATTATTTAATTTCACATAAAAATTCAATTATCCCTTCTGCTTACTCAATTCCTTCAAAAACTCCCTGACAGCTTCGATGCTGTCAATCAAATAACAGGCTTCGGTATTGATGCTTCCAACTTTTATCGTATGGGCGGTTTTGGGGAGCTTGTGAAACATGTACTCATCTGTCCAGTCATCACCGATGGCCAGGATAAAATCATGGGAATTTTCAGCCAAATGGTACAACGCTGCCTGCCCCTTGTTGATGCCGCTGGATTTCAATTCAATCACTTTCTTGCCTTCCATGATTTCAAGGTCATGATTGGCGATCAGGCTGGTGATTTCATCTTTGAGTTCTATGCTACGGTTTTTGCCCAGTTCGGGGTCGGTATTGCGGTAATGCCACGTCAGGGAATAATCTTTATTTTCATACAGGCTGCCCGGTGTTCTATCCACATACCACTGAAAGATAGGTTCAAAAATTTCCTTCCAATCATCGTTCATTTCCCTGAATTTTTGCCATTTGTTGTTTTTATATAACCATGCACCATGTTCGGCTACCAGTTTAAATTTCCGGTTACCAAACCATTTGTCAATGGTGTTTTTGTTTCTCCCCGACACAAGCACCACTTCATTTTTCGGGTCAGCACTCAGGTTGTCAAGCAGTAGGTATAGATTCTTGTCCGGTGTGGCTTTTTTCAGGTCCTTTTTAAAATGTGTCAGGGTGCCGTCATAATCAATAAACAATATGCGTTTTTTAGCCTTTTTGTATTTTTTAAAGATATGATGCCTGGTGGCCTTGATGTTTTTGGGTTTATAGGTGGCTTTATGAGCGGTCTGGTCTTTCAGTGCCCGCAAAAAGTCAGTTGCCCATTTGTTGACATTGTATCGTTTGAGCCTGTTTTTCAAAATAAGATTTCTTTCTACCTGCTCTTCCTCGGGCATATTGATTGCTTCGACAATGCTGTCGGCAATTTGATCCATGTTGTTTGGATTGATGATGATGGCTTCACTCATTTCTTTGGCTGAACCGGCCATTTCAGAGAGAATCAATACTCCTTTATTGTCTGGTTTGGATGCCAGATATTCTTTGGCAACCAGGTTCATGCCATCACGCACGGGTGTAATGAGGGCAATTTCTGAAGCGAGGTAAAGTTCAATCAGTCTGTCCAGCGGTAATGCCCTGTAAAAATACCAAATGGGCGTCCAGTTAATGTCACCGTATTTTCCATTGATTCTGCCCACCAGTTCATCCACTTCTTGTTTCATTTTCTGGTATTGCGGCACATTGCTTCGAGTAGGGGTAGCCAGCATCAGGAGGGTAACTTTTTCACGGTATTCTGGGTATTTTTCAAGAAACCGTTCGAAAGCCCATAAGCGGTTGGGAATTCCTTTGCTGTAATCCAGCCTGTCAATGGAAATAATGAGTTTGCGGTCGGGAGCACTCAAAAAGTACCTGTCAATTTCACGCTGAATATCCGTTTTATCTTTAACAGAACGGTTGCGTTTTTCGTTGGCAGCATTTTCAAAATAATCATAATCTATACCCATGGGGAATACATCAAGTTTGATTTCCCGGGTATCCATTTTTATGGTATTAAAATCAGCATCATAGCCCAACAGCCTGTGTGCACATGACCTGAAGTGACGTTCATAATCGTAGGTATGAAATCCGAGCAAATCTGCGCCCAGCATGCCTTCAATCAATTCATTGCGCCACGGTAGCAGCCTGAATACTTCGTAAGATGGAAAAGGAATATGCAAGAAAAAACCTATCCCGAGGTTGGGAAATTTTTTTCTCAGCATAACCGGTAAAAGTAATAAATGATAATCATGCACCCAAACGATATCATCCTCTGTAATTTCTTTGGCGATGGTATCTGCAAAAATTTGGTTGACTTTTTTGTATGATTCCCAGTATTCGTTTTTGTACTCAGCATATTGCATAAAATAATGGAAAAGTGGCCACAATGTGCGATTGCTGAAACCATAATAATAGTTATCAATGTCTTTTTTCTGCAGATACACAGGTGCGCATTTATTTTTGTGCAATAAATTTTCGGTTTCTTCGAGTCTTTTCTTGTTCATGTTCCCTGGTGAATACCGCGGCCATCCAAACCACAGGCTTTCTCTGTCCTGGTGTACAGATTTCATACCTGTTGCCAGACCACCTATCCCAGGCGTTATGTCCACTTTTTCGCCACTAAAATCAAGACTTATGGGTAATCTGTTGGAAACAATAATTATTCTTTGCATAATTGTAAAATTTTCGATAAAATACATATAATTTTGCAAACGACAAAATATAATTTTAAGTATCGTAGGAGTAGAGAAAAATGGATAATTTGAATTGTTGGGAAATTTTCCGCAAGCGTATTCTCATCTGGCGCTGATAGATACTGCTGCAACCATTGGTAATGGTGGTTGCCTGAGAAAAAAGAAGAATACATTTTAGAAACAAAACCTAAACGCTAAAACTATGATTGCTTTTGTTGAATGGAACGTTGACCCTGTGGCTTTTGAACTGGGAGCGAGGGGCATCAGGTGGTATGGCATTTTGCTGGCTACCGGATTTTTGCTTGGATATATTTTATACAGCCACATGGCAAAACGTGATGGCCTGAAGCAGGATTTTGTGGATATACTTGCCATCTTTGTCATTATTGGTGTTGTTGTGGGGTTGCGGCTTGGGCATTGCTTGTTTTATAACCCGGATTTTTACCTCAGCAATCCTGTAGAAATCCTTAAAATCTGGAAAGGCGGACTGGCCAGCCATGGGGGAGCAGCCGGAATTTTGATTGCCGTATGGTTGTTTCAGCGAAAGCGTAAAAAAATCAGTTTTTTGTACCTCATAGACCGGTTGGCTATTATTGCCATGCTTGCCGGGGCACTTGTGCGCATTGGCAACCTGATTAATCACGAAATTGTTGGTATTCCCACGCAGGTTCCATGGGCTTTTATTTTTGAAAGGGTAGATGAACAACCGCGTCATCCAACGCAATTGTATGAATCAATATTTTATTTCCTGTTTTTTGCCGTTATGCTGTTTCTTTATTTCAGAAAAGACTGGGGGAAGCGTGAAGGGCTGATGACAGGCTTGTTTTTTACCACTGTGTTTAGCTTCCGCTTTTTGATAGAATTTACCAAAGAAATACAAATGGAAACCGGTAGTTGGGATGCCGCGCTTCGCATGGGACAAATACTGAGTATTCCGTTTGTGTTAACCGGAATTTGGCTTATGATAAGGGCCTACAGAAGAAAGAAGCTAATTTTGCCTTTTGATTAGGGGGGATAGAGAGATAGAGAGATGGAGTGATAGGGTGATAGAGAGATGGATTGTAGGTTTTGTGTTTATTTGGGCGTGCCCCTTAATTTTTTTTTATCCTTTCTAATCCAAGCGACCTTTTCTAAAGTTTCGAAACTTTAGAAAAGGTGGGTAGAATAGATTAAAAAACAAATTAAGGGTCGGTCTCCGGCTATTAGCTGCTTTGCTTCGCCTTTAGCCTGCGATGCTGTGAACAGGAGCTTCACTTGTCGCTCTGTCACAGCAGCAGGCTGAAAGGCTCATCTTCAGCAGGCTAACCGCCTACGCCCTCACGCGGGAGGGGGAGATTGCACGATAGCACGATAGCACGCAAGAACGACTGAGAGATGGGGAGATTGAGTGATTGAGAGATGGATAGATGGGACGAAGGCACGAAAGCACGAAGACACGATTGCCCGAAAGCAGGATGGGGAGAAAGAATTGAAACGAAGGATTTGCCTGCGACAGATTTTTGTTTGATGGGAGGATATACGCAAAAGGGCGTAGCCGTATATCCTGCTATCCTGAGCGGCTTTGTATTTTGCATCATCCGGCAGAGCGAACGGAGTAAGCTCCTGAAGGGGATTGCAAATACAGCCGCTCGGGATGGCAGATAGCAGGCGAAGACCGGCCCCGCTATATCACCCACCTGTTAGGTCGTCAATTATGGGAATATTACAAAATTAGCATGCCGTTATACCATTAATAATGGAAGACCTGACAGGTGGGTGATACAGCGGGGATTTGCCCACATAATAATACCTCAAATCCGCAAGTTGTTTACTAATGAGAAGTCTATATTTTATCGCAACCGTTTTTAACCTATGTTAACTGATGTTAACCATTATTAACTGTATAGATATAGCTTAAAATTTCAGATGTTTTACTGAGCGTCCCTGGTTTATGAGTTCTTTCATGGAATCAATGCCAATTTTCAAATGTTCTTGCACGTATTTAGCCGTCACAGATTTATCGCTTTTGTCGGTTTTGATACCGGTGGAAATCATCGGTTGGTCGGACACAAGCAGAAGCGCCCCTGATGGGATGCCATTTGCAAAACCAGTGATGAAAATGGTAGCTGTTTCCATGTCAATAGCCATGGCCCTGGTTTTACGGAGGTACTTTTTAAACCGTTCATCGCATTCCCAAACACGGCGGTTGGTGGTTTGGACTGTGCCTGTCCAGTAATCTCTGTGGTGGTCACGAATGGTGGAAGATAGCGCTCTCTGTAAACTAAATGCCGGGAGAGCCGGTACTTCGGGGGGTAAATAATCATCTGAAGTACCATCTCCCCTGATGGCTGCAATGGGGAGGATAAGGTCACCAAGTGCGTTTTTCTTTTTCAGTCCGCCACATTTCCCCAAAAACAGCACTGCTTTTGGAGAAATAGCAGAAAGTAAATCCATAATGGTAGCCGCATTGGGGCTGCCCATACCAAAATTTAATATGGTAATACCGTTGGCTGTTGCGCCGGGCATGTTTGCATCTAATCCTGATACAGGTACTTTGAACCATTCAGCAAACAAATCAACATAATGCTGAAAGTTGGTAAGCAATATGTGTTCTCCAAAGTCTTCTAAAGCTATGCCTGTGTATCGTGGTAACCAATTTTTGACTATTTCTTCTTTTGTTTTCATCACAATTAATTTTTTACATTTGTGCAAAGGTAATAAATGAAGGCACTTAATTTACCATATTTTGAATTCAAATTGGAAAAACGTGGTGACAAAACCATGATTTTTGATGCTGTACGCAGGAAATGGCTTGTTTGTACACCTGAAGAATGGGTTCGTCAAAATCTGATGCAATATTTCATTCATCATAAACAGGTGCCTCCCGGATTAATTGCGCTGGAAAAAGAAATCAGGGTACATGGGTTAAAAAGACGTTATGATGCATTGGTGTATGATAAAACAGGCAATCCGGTGATGCTGGTGGAATGCAAATCCCCTTCAGTAAAGGTAAGTCAGGCTGTTTTTCAACAAATTGCAGGGTACAACATTGCTTTTAAAGTACCATATTTGTTTGTCAGCAATGGGTTGAAGCATTATGTTTGTTATGTTGATCATGAAGCAGGGAAATTGAGTTTTATGGAAGATTTGCCGGATTATTCAGCATGGTGAATGGAATGAAGGATTGGTTTGCTGATATGAAAAGCAATTCGTTAGTTATTTTCTACGCATTGAATTTTTCCGGAAATGAAATTTACTTAATCACCACTTTCCCTGTTTTTATGCTTTTAATTGTTGAGTTGGGTGCAAGTGGAGAGAAACCGACCGCGAAAGTCAAACACATAAATTTGATACTCAATGCATATTGCTTAAAAGCTTTTCAACAGGAACAAAAAAATCCTTAAATTTGTAAAAAGAAATTGCAATGGATATTCAAACGAAAAAATATCATTTAATTGAGTGTTGAGTGGATTACAAAAATCTGCGACAATCAGCTTTTTGACAAACTCATGAAACTAGCAGAAAATGAAGACTGGTGGAACGAAATAAGTCAAGCAGAAAGAGACGCAATTGAAGAAGGCTTGCAAGACCTTTCTGCGAACAAATTTTATGACCATTCAGAAATAAGAGAGCTTTATGAAAAATATCTCTAAAGTTATTTGGTCACAAAGAGCCAAAACTGATTTAAAATCAATACTCGATTTATTATGATATTTTGAAAGATTCAGTACGGATTGTCGCTTTGTTTGATACCAGGCAAAGTCCGGATAAACTAAAACTTTAAAGCAAAAGGAAAAAGAAATCTCTGCATGATTACTGGAAAATTTATTTACAAAAAACCACCAGCGCTCAACAGAGTATAAATTTCATGCCGCGATTAAGTGCTTTTCCCAAAACAGATATTTTGACAATATATAGCCGGGCATATTTCCGCAGTGAAATATTTTTCATACCTTAGCGTTAAAATTTTTGAATGTTGAAAATGCGATATATCGTGCTGTTTTTGTGTTTGCAATTGTTTTTCCCAAACAGTGCCATCTCGCAATTTCAGCATAATTATTATGAAAGGGCATTGTTTCAGTTGCAGCAGGAAAATTACAAAGAGGCGGTAAAGTTATTTAGCTATGACATTGATATGGATGATGATAATCCCGATGCTTATTTTTACCGGGGTTATTCCCGTTACATGCTGGAAGATTACCATGGTGCACTGAAAGATTT
This sequence comes from Bacteroidota bacterium, assembly GCA_034721855.1. Lineage (GTDB taxonomy): Bacteria > Bacteroidota > Bacteroidia > Bacteroidales > ML635J-15 > JAQIBY01. The sequence continues at coordinate 43,432 of JAYENB010000159.1, read as the reverse complement.
TTCGGTATGCGTTGATAAAGCCCCGGATTATCAGCAGGCGTGGTTGCACAGGGCTGTCATCAACAACAGGATGATGGATTATGAACAGGCAAAACAGGATTTCGACAAAGCCCTTGAACTGGATGATTCTGATGCTTATGCATGGTTTCAAAAGGCTGTGAGCATGTTGTATCTCAACCAATATCAACAAGCCATTGATGATTGCAACAAAGCACTGGAAAAAGGGCTCAACAACGTAGCGGTTTACATGGTCAGGGGAATGGCATACAGGGGAAATAATGACGTAAAAGCAGCCATGGATGATTTTAATTCGGTGTTGAAATTGCAACCTGACCATGTCGGCGTAATTGTTCAGAAAGGATTGACTTACAAGGATATGGGTCACAGGGATTCCGCCCGGTATTATATTGAACACGCCATTACGGTAGATTCAACGTTTTATTACGCATACTATCAGCGTGCAGCAATGCACATGGAAGATACCAACTGGGACGCTGCATTGCATAACCTGAATTATATTCTCCGTAAAAACCTCTTGAATACAGCAGCTTTGTTTAATCGGGCCGTGGTTTACAGTCAATTGAAACAATTCAGGAAAGCCATCGGAGATTACACCACAATGCTAAAAGTGCAACCTGAACACATCCTGGCATGGTATAACAGGGCCGGGTTAAAAGTGGAAATTAAAGATTACAAAGGTGCACTTGCAGATTACAATCAATGCATTGAGTTGTTTCACGATTTTGCCGATGCATACACAAACAGGGCCTATGTGAAAGATAAACTCCATCGCCCGAAAGAGGCTGCAAGAGACAGAAACATGGCTGAATCCGTAAATGCCATCAATGCCCTGAAAAGCAAAAGCCTAAAATACCGCCAGGGCATGGAATTGAAACGCCTTACAAGCTTGAGTGCAGATTTTAATGCTGATGCGGATGAAGCTGTGCCTGAAGTCAGTGCAGAATATGTGTTTTTTGTGGTGCCTGACAACAACCGGAACATTACATACAACTATTATGATGCTTATGGAAAAGACATGTATCCTGACGGGGTGTTTGATCAAAAAACCATAGCGCTGAGCAATGACATCCATCTTTTGAGTGATGCAAGCCTTTCCCACATGGCGGATTCATTGTCTGTGGTTATTGAATCTCATCCTGAAACTTTAATAAACTATCTGTACAGGGCGGGTGTTTTGAGCTTGCAAGGCAACTTTAACCAGGCAATGAACGATTATGAAACGGCTTTTGAGATATCCCCTGATAATCCACTCATTTATTTTTCAAAAGCAAATACGCTGGTTTTACTGGGTTTGTTTATGGAAAACATCAACCCTGAGCAAGAGGTATATACCAGGACTTTTAAACCCGACATAAAAGAGAATGTCAAGGTTAATCCAAATTACAAAGATGCGCTGGAATCATACACAGTGGCAATAAAACATGATAAAGACTTTGCTTTTGCTTATTTCAACCGTGCATATACCTATTCACTGACATCGAATCACTGGGCGGGGATTGATGATTTTGAAAAGGCAATTGATGTCAGGCCGGATTTTACAGAGGCGTATTTTAACCGGGGATTAACCTATTTCTACCTGAAAGAGAAGAACAAGGCATGCATAGATCTGAGCAATGCAGCCGGAGCCGGTATGGATAAAGCCTTTGATGTCATTGAGAAGTATTGCCAATGATGCCTCATTGTAAAATTAGCTTTTGCGAGCTTAAACTTCCGTTATCAGAATAATAAGTGACAATATACATACCACGTGGCCAGTTGCTTGTGTTGATTATCCGCTGATGTTCCAGGTGGCATGTGAAGATGTTTTTTCTTTGTAAATTGTAAACAGAAACTACCCCTCCGGTTTGGCATTCAATATGTATATGGTTTGTTGCAGGTTTGGGATAAATGTTCATTGAAAAAGTGTTTTGAGCTTCATTAATAAAGCCAGGTCCCTGATATTCATACGCTCCTATATCCACACGATCATTAATAATCCGAGGATTACCAGCAATATCCGTTGCAGGTAGATTAAGCCCTGTTGTATCAGGTGTTCCTGTATTTATGCAAGGCGAACCGCTTTGCAACGACCAATCGGCAGTTAATCCATTATAGCCCGTGCCACTGCCTGCTGAAGGCGACATAAACAAGGGGTCGGTATCAATATTATTTTCGTAATTTCCAGTATAAGAGACACCGTTAAGCCCGAATGCCGCAGTGCCACCCTGCACATCGCAAAAGTAAAAGTTTGGGTCACTGTTTTCATCGTTCAAATACACCTGTGCCCCGCTTGTACTCGATGTGTTACCCCATAAAATGGTATTTTTGAATGTGGGATTACTGTTATCAATACAACAAATTCCACCGCCCCAATAATCAGCCGAGTTGTTGGAAATAGTATTATTGGTAATTATTGGACTGCTGGATTCATAACAATAAATTCCACCGCCAGATGAAGCCGAGTTGTTTGAGATGCGGCAGTTAGAAATAATTGCTTTGGAGAAGTTTTCAAAGTAGAATGCACCGCCTCTATTATCCGGTGATGTACCAGTGGCTCTACTATATTGTACTTTACAATAGAAAAATTTGGAACTGTCGTTTGTTGCAGGTGTATTGTCAAAACATATTCTATGCCAGCCATTGGTGGTGTCCGCGGCAGTAATTGTATCCGATGCAGTACCATTGGCAAGCACACTCCCCTGTACATTCAGTTTGAAGGGGTCTTGGAAAATTACTTCTACACCCGACTCAATGGTGAGAGTTTGTCCATCAGGCACCATTACAGAACCCTGAATGTTATAAGGAGATCCGGAACTATTCCATGTGCCACTTACATTCCCGCCCGGGATATCGGTTTGTGCGGAAACAAATATTGCAGTCCCATTGAATAACAGGACAAAAACTAAAAAACATATACTTCTTCATAATTTTAAAATTTTATTCTAAAAATATTTTTTCTTTTTTCATTCTATCTATGAGTTCAGTCTAAAAACTATATTTTAGACAAAACCAAAGATAATTTAATAAAAATTAATCGCAAAATTATTTTGTGATTTTTTAAAATAACGAGTTAAAAGTTTGTTCCGGGTAACTTTTGAATGCAGTCAGGGCAAACGGTATAATCCACGGGGCAGGTGGTGATGGTATCTTTGTAAAAAATGTTTTCATCTTTCATGTCCACCCATTTATGCCCCGATTTAAGCTTGTTGCAAATGGAACAACGTTTAATAGAATCTGTATCTCCCTGGTAAAATCGGATGTCGGGAAGGCTGTGTTCTTCGTTGTCAAGAAAAATATCAAAGCGCATCAGGTTGTCGGATTCGGGAGTTAACCTCATTCTCATGAACCTGGCTATGCTGGGGCTGTCGCAACGAAAGTTGTATTCATACGGTTTTTGCATGATGCGTACACGTTGAAGCAGGACTTCAAAAAAAATCTTGGTCTCATCGCCTTCAATGAGTGACATGAAGTTTTCATTTTCCCAGTCTGTAAATGAAAAAGGAGGGGGCATGTCAGAACGACGGAATCCTTCATCTATTTTTTCTAACCTTTTGATGCGGTTGTAAAGGTCTATCCAGTATGTGATTACAGGCTTGTCCATAAATGAAAGTATTAAGATACAAAACAATCTTTTGAAAGCAAAAAATTAATAATTTTCTTTGTTCTCATGATCAAAGAAAATATATACAGTCGCTATAAAAACATCGTTTTTGATTTGGGACGGGTGTTGTTGCCGATAGATTTTGATGCGCCTGTGAACGCGTTTACCAAAATTGGATTGAAAGATTTTGACACAATGTATCATCAAACGTTGCAGACAGATTTATTCAATTTACTGGAAACCGGTAAAATTTCCGAGGCATATTTCCGCGATGAGATGAGGCGTATTTCCGGGATCCCCTGGACGGATAAACAAATTGATGAGGCATGGAATACGATTATACTTGAATTCAGGCCTGCAACCATTGAGATGCTAAAAAAATTATCAAAATCATGTCGATTGTTCTTGCTCAGCAACACAAACAGCATTCATTTCAGGTCTTATAATCAGCAAATAAAGCAACGGTTTTGCCGGGATGGATTAAGTGCTTTTTTTGAGCGCATGTTTCTTTCTCATCAGATGGGAGTAAGGAAACCGGATTCGGAAATATTCTTTTTGATGCAGAAACAAACCGAAGTGGTTCCGGCACAAACCCTTTTTATTGATGACAATGCAGAAAACATAAAAACCGCTCAGTCGTTGGGATATCATACCCTGCATTTACGGGACGGAATGAAAGTAGAGGAGCAACGTTTTTGTGCGGATTTTATAGCCAAATAAAATTTGCAAATGATATCATTTTTGTATCTTTGCCCTTCGAAAATAAACAATGGTCCAGTAGCTCAGTTGGATTAGAGCAACGGCCTTCTAAGCCGTAGGTCCCAGGTTCGAGCCCTGGCTGGATCACTTACCGCCGGATGTTATGCAGATATCCGGTTTTTTGTTTACAGGGCTTTCACATCTGCAGGTCTCAGGTGAGTTTATCCTGAATAGCGCTTTGTTTTTTAATGCAAATGGAATCGTTGGTATTTCGTAACTAATCAGTATCAACAAAAGTAGCTCCTCACCGCAAAGTCGCAGACCCGTCTGTTGCCGGGCAAGGTTGCAAAGGTTTTAAATTTGTTAACAACGGTTAACCTCGTTGAAAAATTTTCTACGGGGTTAAAAAATGTTACTAATGGTTAAAATCGGTTACTTATTAGAAATCAGTGTTCTATGAAATAAGATTTATCGCAACCATATTTAACCTAAAATAATCAAACCATATAAGGCATATAAGGGATTATAAGAAAAACTTATATGACCTTATAATCCTTATATGGTTCAAAACAACCGTTGTTAACTGTCTATGCGACCAATTTATCTTTTTTAGTTCATTTCACTGACCGCCGTTTGCCTACAACAGGCAATTTTGTTTCTTTCTTTGCGTCTCAGCGTCTTAGCGGTAACAGTCGGTATCAATTGTATGCGGCTGAATAGTTAAGGTTTTTTTTATTTTAGCACTGAGTAGTTATCTTTTCTGTAATTCATTCCTTTCATCTTTTGAATGCGAAGAATACGAATTTTATTACTTTTGGCAACTAAAATGAAATCCGTTTGCCCCTGAATATGCAAAATCAACAGGGGGATTGACGATAAAAGCAAAAAAATGCTGTTTAATTCGCTGGACTTTGCCATATTTTTGCCGCTGGTTTTTGTGTTGTATTGGTTTGTTACCAACAAAAACCTAAAACTGCAGAATCTGCTGATCGTGGTAGCCAGTTATGTGTTTTATGGCTGGTGGGACTGGCGTTTCCTGTCGTTGATTGTATTCAGCACCTTAGTGGATTTTACTGTTGGACTGAGGCTGGAAAAACAAGAAGGAAAAACAAAACGTAAATTGCTTTTGTTAACAAGTATCCTGGTCAATTTGGGATTTCTGGGCTTTTTTAAATATTTCAATTTTTTTGTCGATAATTTTGTTGCTGCTTTTTCCTTTTTCGGATATGAGCTTCAGGGACGATCGCTTAACATCATTCTTCCGGTGGGCATCAGTTTTTACACCTTTCAGACACTGAGTTATACCATCGATGTGTATCGCCGGAAGATGCAGCCCACGAGGCGATTTATTGCTTTTGCTGCATTTGTGAGTTTTTTCCCACAGCTTGTAGCAGGCCCTATTGAACGGGCTACCAATTTACTGCCTCAATTTTTCAGGAAAAGGCATTTCGATTATGAAAAAGCGGTGTCCGGGATGCGGCAGATTTTGTGGGGGTTGTTCAAAAAAATTGTGATTGCTGACAATTGCGCCCAATTTGCCGATCATATTTTTGCGCATTCAGATGTAATGAACGGGAGCACTTTGTTTTTGGGCGTGTTGTTTTTTACGTTCCAGATATACGGGGATTTTTCTGGATATTCTGATATTGCTATAGGTACAGCCCGCCTGTTTGGTTTTAACCTGATGCGCAATTTTGCGTTTCCGTACTTTTCACGCGACATTGCAGAATTTTGGCGTCGCTGGCATATATCCCTTTCAACCTGGTTCAGGGATTATGTGTATATACCACTCGGAGGGAGCAGGGGCAGTAAATGGATGCAAATCAGAAACACATTCATTATTTTTATTGTCAGCGGCTTTTGGCACGGAGCTAATTGGACGTTTATCATTTGGGGAGCCCTGAATGCGTTGTTTTTCTTGCCACTATTGCTATCCAAAAAGAACCGGAAACACATGGAAATTGTGGCACAAGGTAAGAATTTGCCAAGCTTACGTGAATTTTCCAGGATGCTGGTTACTTTTTTATTGACGGTTTTTGCCTGGGTGTTTTTCAGGGCAGAAAACCTGCCACATGCCATTCAGTACCTGGGCGGAATTTTTACAAACGGGACATTTGCCACACCTCGTTTTGCCGGTATGGCAAAAGCCCTGCCAATTGTTATGTTACTGGTGATTTTTCTGATTGTAGAATGGCGGGGAAGGCAAGGAGATTTTGCGATATCTGCAGTTGGGACAAAATACACCCGGCCGGTAAGATGGGTATTGTATGCAGGGGTTGTTTTTCTGATAGGCATGTACATGCAAACCCAAGGGACACCATTTATATATTTTCAGTTTTAAGGGAACTTCTAATAATTCTTTCGCATCAAGATTTTCAGCGTTTTTCATAGACAATGCAAATTTTTGAAGCACTATCGGGATAATACAAAAAATTTAAAGCAGTATATGAGAAACGCTGAAAACCCTACGGGAACAAATTTAATAAACAATCTGACTGCGTTAAAATTTTTCTAAATAGCTATGGCTATTAAGAAAAATTTATGCCTTGCATATTATTCATTAAATTTGTTTCTTGAAAGAAAAGAATTAATAGAAGTCCCCTTAACAAACATTGCTTATGCAAAAATTTTTAACACGGTTTTTTCTGTTTCTTTTAGTGAGCTTTTTGGTTTACTGTGTGTTGCTGTTTTTCTGGGGCCATTTACTGCCGCAGCGGTATAAACCCAACCTGAATTACCGCATCGGATCATATGGTAACATGTACACGAGAATGCAGGAGGTGAAAAATGTGCATCAGCCTGATATCTTAATACTTGGGTCATCCCATGCATACCGTGGTTTTGATGTAAGAATATTTGAACAGGCGGGTTATAAAACCTTCAACATGGGCTCGTCATCACAGACACCTGTGCAAACCCTATTGCTTCTAAAACGCTATTTGAATGATATAAATCCCGGGTTTGTGATTTTTGAAGTATCTCCGGATGTTTTAGCTTCTGATGGGGTTGAATCTGCAGTGGATGTCATAGCCAATGATAAAAATGATTTCAGATCTTTACTGATGGCTTTTAAAATCAACAATGTAAAAGTGTATAATACCTTATTGTATGCTTTTATGAATGACCTTTTTAATGTTAATAAGAATTTTGAGGAACCACTTGTAAAGCCAAAGCGGAAGGACACATATATCCCCGGCGGATATGTGGAGAAAAAGATGAAATACTATACCTCCAAAACAAAACCCAAAAAAACATTTGAATTTAAGGACATGCAATTGGAAGCCTTTAAAAAAAACATTGCTGATCTCAAACGCGAGAAAATTGAATATATCCTTGTTTATACGCCTGTTGCCAATGATTTATACACGAGCTTTACCAATGTTGAAACCTTTGATAGCATTATGCATACCCACGGCGATTATTACAACTTCAATGAGATCATGCAGCTCACTGACACACTGCATTTTTATGATAGTCAACATTTGAATCAGACAGGCGTCAGGGAATTCAATAACCGCTTATTGACATTGCTTAAAGCGAATGATTATTAAAGTGGCCTTAAAATAAGCGGTTTAAATCAGTATCTCAAACCTATAAAGCTGTATTTAATATATCTTTACCTTACGTACAATATCAGTCTTTTCATTATAAATACGGATAAAGTACATCCCGGATTCTATATCTTCCACATTCAATTGAAGTTCATTTGAATGAAATGTTTTGTGGAGGATACGTTGCCCCAGCACATTGAGTATGTCAATATTCCCAGTATTCATCTGTCCAGTGTAGATAAAAAGAGCTTTGTCTGTAGGATTTGGATATATCCGAATACGGGATTGATTGGCTTGTGACATTACATCCGGGAAATCTATGGTGATGGGAGAGAGGACGGTTTCACAACCGGCAACATCAGCTACGGTAAGTGAATATTCCCCTGCAGGGACATTTTCCATGTTACTGTCGTTATCTCCATTTGACCATGCATAGCTGTATGGAGATATACCTCCGCTGGCACTGGCTGATACAGAACCATCGCTGGCAACGGATGATGATGCATCTACAATGCTTGTATCCACAACTGGCTGGCTGCCCACAAGAATGTGTGTTGAATCTGTCCGGGTACATACGCCGTTTGTAGCTTCATAGGCAATGGTATGATAACCTGTTCCTGCTGCTGCAGGATCAAAACTGTTTCCGCTAACACCGGTACCACTCCACGTTCCTCCTGAGGGGGATGCAGATAAAGTAACAGCCGCATCCTGTGTGCACAAGGGGCCCGTTGAATCAATCACAATATAAGGCATTGTGCTGACACTTAATCCGGCATTATCGGATGTTATGTCTCCACACACTGGGGTTGATACAATACAGTGATAAATACCTACATTCGCCATAGACACATTAGTGATTGTCAGGGATGGAGAATTGATGCCAATATCCACACCATCTTTCTTCCACTGGTATGACAAATAATTTCCTGTTGCTGTGATATTAAAGGTGTGATTATCTCCCTCGCAAACAATGGCATCATCGGGATGTGATGTGATTTCTGCACTTCCGTAAATTAATTCCACTTCATTCGAAGTAAGCATACCACAATTGCCTGATACAATGCATTGATAATTGCCTTCATCGGCAAATCCAACGTTGTTGATTGTGTATGAATCCGATGTGGCGGAGGGAATATCAATACCATCTTTTTGCCATTGATACGTGAGATTATCGCCTGTAACAACAACAATAAACGTATGATTATCTCCCTGGCATACAAAAGCATCTGCAGGCTGATCAGTTATTTGTGTCATGGGATTGACAGCTAATGTTGCTGAGCTTGATGTTGCTTCACCACATTCTCCAGTTACCACACAGGTATAATCACCAGCATCGGAAAGTGTAATGCTGTTTAGGGTTATTGACGGATCATTTGTTCCTACATTCATTCCGTTTTTCTTCCATTGGTATGATAAATTGCTGCCTGTGGCGGTGATTGTAAATGTGTGATTATCCCCTTCGCAGAGGGTTGCGCCGGATGGTTGTGATGTGATTAGTGTTGTGATGCCAATACTTAATGCCACGGTATCAGAACTGATAGTATCGCATGTACCTGACACAATGCAGTTGTAATCGCCTTCATCAGTAATATTAACATTGTTGATTGTGTATGCATCTGCTGTAGCTCCTGTGATATCGGCCCCGTCTTTTTGCCACTGATAGGTGAGATTGACGCCCTCAGCTACAACCATTAAAGTATGGTTTTCAGACATACACATATAACTGCTATCCGGCTGTTGCGTGATTGCAGTGAGTGGATTTACAGTAAGGGCAATCTCATCAGTAGCTGAACATATTTCATTGGTAACCGTCACATGGTATGTCCCTGACGTGTCTGCTAACAGCGAAGGTGTTGTCCCTCCACCTGTCCACTGATAATCATAATCAGGATCAGACCCGGGATTAAGGGAAACCGGTGTTTCATCAGCACAAACAGCAACATCCGGGCCCAAATCACATGCCGGGGTGGCATACACTTGTACCATATCAGAATGACTGTCGGATCCCCCGTCATTGGAGGCAATCAACGTAACATAATACGTTCCGGGTGCATCAAATGTATGAACAGGATTTTGCACATTGGAAGTATCACCGTCATCGAAATCCCAATACCATGAGGTAGTGTTGGCAGAACTTTCATCCGTAAAGGATACCGTTAAAGAATCACAGCCCTCATGCTGGTCTGCAGAAAAATCAGCAGTAGGTTCAGGCGGACAAAAAACAGGATAAATGACATAAGCGGTATTTAAACCACCTGAAAAAAGATCATCAAGGTTACTCCATGCACCACTATAAGTAGTATAAGCTGTTGGGTTGTATGGAGAACTGTCTCCCCTGTCTTGTGCCATGTACAAGGCAAATGTATCCTGAGGTGAATTGTAATAGATTTCATATCCCACATAAAACTCGGGAGGGACAGCTACTTCATTCTGGAAATCCAGTGAGTTGTATGAACCTGCAGTGAGTGATGAAATGTCAACATCCTCTGTATAGAGTTCATTCCCTGGTTCTCCGGTGTTGTCATCCCAGACTTTCAGTGTTATTTTGGGATCTGCAGACAATGCGTCTGCTTTTGCTACACCAATGACAACCCCGGTCATGCTGTATGCCGGAGAAGCAGAAAAATATTCAGCAAATTCTTTAAAAGTGTACTCATTATGGCCGGAAACATAGCCATCTGCTGTGATATAATAAGTAAGCGTATCGTCTTCATGGATATTTGCTAGGGTATCACATTCAGCGGTGGCTTCCACTACAGTGATATAAGCGGATTTTGTTTCGGTATCCGATCCATAAGCGTTATTCGCTGTGAGGGACACATCATACTGGCCTGCTGTGTCATATTGTATGACATGCGGACCGGCTCCGGTTGCAGTGGAAGGCGAACCACCGGAAAAACTCCAGCTATACGAATCCACCGTGCCTGTGCATGATTCGGTAAATGTTACCGTATTTCCGACAGCCAATGTGGTTGGAATGGCAGAAAAATCTGCGAGCGGAGGTTGATTGAGGGTGGCTAAAACGCATTGCATTGCCTCGTAAGCATTGATTCTGCCTCCGTCTGTACTGATGGGATTTCCCCCTGTCAAAGGATCCGCTGTGGTTTGAAGGCAAGAAAGCACTTCGTCGGGGGTAAGATCGGGATTTAAAGAAACCATTAACCCCATTAGGCCAGCAGCCACTGGGCATGCCATGGATGTTCCCTGCATGAGATCATAATTTTCACCGGTAAACATAGGTACTGCCCCAGCTACATAAGCTTCGCAATAGGTTGTGCTTGTCAAACTGATTTTATTAGTGGCAGAACCGGAGGGCGAAAATCCACCCGGGGATGCAATGTCCACCCATGAACTGTATTGTGAAAAGGAAGACAACTGATCGTCTGCATCTGAAGCTCCCACAGCAATGACGGAGGAATAGGCTGCAGGGTAATGTTCGGTAGAAACACCATCGTTACCGGCAGCAGCCACCAATGTAATGCCATAATCTTTGATGTCCTGAAAAAATGTCTACATAGAGGAATTGTATGATGAACTACCGTATGACATGCTGATAACATCTGCACCGTTGTTGGCAGCCCATTGTACACCATAAACTGTAGAAGTCATGTCACCGTTATCTTCAGAACTTCTTGCTGTCATGAGGCTTACATTATACCCTATGGATGCAATACCCAGGTTGTTGTCGGTTTCGGCACCAACAAGGCCTGCGCAATGTGTGCCATGTGACCATTCGTAAGCCGTTTCAGAGTTGTCCTGTGGTACGGATGTCGGGGGGCTGGAATTGCCTTCAGTGCCTGTAACTGCATTGTATTGGGCCACCACTTTGTTTGTTAGGTCAGGATGATCTGCCCAGATGGCATTATCAACCACAGCTACTTTGATATTACTGTCTCCGTTTGAAATGTCCCAGGCATCTTCTGCATTGATCACATCAAGGTACCAATTCCAGTTGTATCCCCATTCCGTTGATGTGTAAAATGAATCGTTGGGGCTGTAAAATGGTTTGGGTAAAGGCACCTTTTCTGCATATTCTACAATATTTTCAATGGATTCCAGGTCACGGATAATGTTGTCAACCTGTTCGTAATTAGCAAACTGCATCAGATAAATCCGGTCGAGTTTGCTGCTGCCACATTTTAGATCAAATGCTTTTTCTAAGGATGTGATTTGATATGCATCCAGGATATCCGATAAAAACCCCACATCAGCAAATGAAATATCGTTGTTTTTCGCCGGCATCAGCACACGGACATTGTCTTTTATTTTGAAAAACAATTTTCCGTCCTGGGCGTTATCATAAATAGTTTGGGAAAATAACGCAGGAATACAAACAAGCAATACGGCAAAAGTAAGTATTAGTTTTCTCATATCATTCACAATTTTTATATTAAATAATAATTTTCACATGTAAATATATAAAAAATATTTTTCATTGATACAATATTCAAGTTTATTTTTATATTTATCCCGAAACGAGTTCGGGACAGGTCTTTGAACTTCGTTTTTTTTAATTTTGAACTTCCCGGTTTATCCGGGTTGGGTTTTGTAAAAATTCATTAGTTTTGGTATTGTTATGATGCAATATATTTCTGACAGCGACCATTACAATGAAGTTTTGAAAGCCAGTTTCAATGCAAAAAGATTGCTTTGGATAGGAACCGCCGATATTAAAGATTTGCATGTGAAGTATAAATCCGTATATGTTCCTTATTTAAAAGTATTATCCGATGCACTGAAGCGGAATGTTTCCGTGAGGCTCATCCATGCCAAAGAACCGGGGCAAAATTTCAGAAAGGATTTTGATAAATACCCAGGATTGTTAAAAAACCTGGAACGCATGCTTTGCCCGCGTGTGCATTTTAAAATAATCATCATAGATATGAAAGTGGTTTATATTGGTTCAGCCAATATGACAGGTGCGGGCATGGGAGCAAAATCAAAGGACAGAAGAAATATTGAAGCCGGTATTTTTACGGATGATCCTGTTGTTGTTGAAGCTGCTATAAACCAATTTGATGAGGTGTGGATGGGAAAATACTGCAAAACCTGTGCCCGCAAAGATTATTGTAGTGACGGCATTGTATGATTTTCTTATTTGATTTTGTGTTGGATTTTCGAAAGCCCTATAGTTTTTAATCTCTTTTGCGGTATGACACCAGCCACAACCCGAGATAACACAAGCCTCCATTTATTAGCAACAGCTCGTACGCAAAAGCATATCCCCAGAGGGCTTGTGTTAACTGATTGATAAAATAACTCAGAATGGGTGCCAGGATTGCAATGGGAACAACAAACTTCATTCTGAGTTGCTGTTTTGTAAGAATTCCAAAGGCAAACATCCCGAATAGAGGCCCGTATGTGTAGCTGGCAACGGTAAATATGGAATCCACCACTGACCTGTCTTTTACCATACCAAATATAAGGACAACAATTATCAGCATCACTGACATACCAACATGAACCTGTTTTCTGATTTTTTTCAGGTTTCTTTCCGGCAATTTATCAGCTTGCAGGATATCCACGGTGAATGAGGTGGTTAGTGCTGTGAGGGCAGAATCAGCTGATGAATAGGCTGAGGCTGTAAGGCCAAGGATAAACAGCGCCAGAACAACGTTTCCCAAATGTGTTTTGGCCAGCAATGGAAAAAGGGCATCACCATCGGTGGGGAGAGAAATACCTTTGCTTTGTGAGAAAATCACCAAAAGCACGCCCAGTCCAAGGAAAAGTAAATTAAACGGGATAAAAGCAAACCCGTAACTAATCATGTTGGTTTTGGCGTCTTTCAGGTTGCGGCACGACAGGTTTTTCTGCATCATGTCCTGATCAAGGCCTGTCATGACAATGGTAATAAGCATGCCGGACAAAAACTGTTTTACAAAATGCTGCCGGCTTTGCCAGTCATCAAAAACAAACATGCGGGAATACTCACTTTCTTTGATGGCGTTAATCAATCCTATGGCCGATAAATCCATTTGTTTGCTGATGATAATGATGGTGGCAATCAATGCTGTAAGCATCAGTGTTGTTTGCATCATGTCTGTCCAGATGATGGTTTTTATTCCACCGCGATGGGTATATAGCCAGATAAAAACAATGGTAATAATGACCGTTATAAAAAACGGAATATTCCATGCATCAAAAACAACGAGTTGCAATACCGAAGCCACAATATACAGGCGAAAAGACGCCCCGATAATTCTGCTGAGCAGAAAAAATGCTGCCCCCGTTTTGTAGGCCGACAAACCGAAGCGTTTATCCAGGTATCCGTATATGGAGGTGAGGTTTAGCTTATAGTATAGAGGCAACAGGACAAAGGCAATGGTAAGGTATCCCAGAAAATACCCAAGCACCATTTGCATGTAAGTAAAATCTGTATCCAGTACCCATCCTGGGACAGAAATAAAAGTTACCCCGGAAAGAGATGCCCCCAGCATCCCAAATGCTACAACAAACCAGGGTGATTTACGGTTGCCAAGAAAAAAACTCGCATTGTTTGCACCCCGGGAAGTCAGTTGCGATACCAGCATGAGCAACAGAAAATAGCCCAGTATTAATCCAAGGATTATCAGTGGTGTCATGTGCCGAAGATAATGATATTTTCATTGACATAAAAGTGCGTGTAGCTATTCAGTCCCATAAATTTTTACCGCCTGTTACCGCAAAGACGCTGAGACGCTGAGAAATGACGATAGCGAGATGGCTTGATAGGGAGATGTGACGATGTTACGACAGCATGAATTCACGATGGGGCGAGTTGGTGAGTTGGCGAGCTGGCGATGGGGTGATGCCATGATAAGGATAAATAATCAGAATACACAAAAAAAATAAAGCTATATCCCTTGAAATCTCATGCAATCGTGCTTTCGTGCTATCGTGCTATCGTGATTTTGCGGTAAGTAATTATTCTGTATGTTTACACTGATTACAAGTGCGTGAGAATGAAATTATATTTGCAGATAATCCCAGTGAGAATATGTTTCTGTTACTGTTTTTGAAACAATCTTCTGAAATTCCCGACCGTAATGATGTACTGACCTACTGGTAACTTACAAATCTCAAGCTTGTTAAATTCTCCGGATAGCTTCTCTTGAAGCCATGTTTTACCCAGCATATCAACAATGGACACAGGCACGCTTTGGTTTCCGGGGATATGTATATTGAGCTTGTTTTTTGCAGGATTAGGCCAGATGGCGGGAATATTTTTGTTCTCTGTTTCAAACCTTACAAGGTCGTACAGGTTCACTTCCCGGGGTATGCGTACAGGTTCATCATAATTACCGTTTACTATAGCCTCAAGGAACAATATGTAGTTTCCTGCTGATAAGCCATCGGTATTCCATTCAGTAATAACAGCATCCTGAATTTCTCCCGGTAAACCTTCGGCAATTAAAGTCAGGTTGTCGGGATTATCTGCAAGGGCATAAAAAATCCGGTATTCAGTTACAGAATAAGGGCATTCCTGTCCTGCAAGGCTGCGAGCGGTACCACGGATATCCACAACATCGTTTATGGATTGATTATTCAGTGTATCCAGGTACAACTCAACCAGAAAAGAGGTGTCCCGCACTGAAAAATCCTGATTGTGTGTTGTGTTGGCCATAACTACAATGGTGTGCTCTGCAAAAACATGCTCATCCCAGGGATAATAGATTTCAGATTCCATAAATCCACCGGATGATTGTTTTTCCATCAAAATTTGGCATTCCACTTTTGATGAAAAGCAATTCATGGTTGAATTTTCTGTGCCCAGATATCCGCCGCTGCCATCACAAATACCTCCTGTTACATTTATAGTGGAAGATTGCATGGACAGTGCTTCTCCAAACAAGCATCCGTTTATGTTAAGTACGGATGTATCCATTGTGTAGAGGTTCCAGGTACGTATTTGTGAGTTTATCAGATGCAGATTCCTGTCGTCAATATTTATGGTCTCATCTGTATAAAACTGCTCATTCATAAGGCTGCTCACAGTGTGTTCTTCGCCATCATCAAAAATAAACCCGCAGGTTCTCATATCTGAATTTATGATGGTGACATCACTGCCTGCCATGGGAAACATCCCCCAATTGACATTGTAACACGAATCAATCTCCACTGAATAGGGTATTTCCTCAAGGCCAGCAACGGTGTTATTGAAATGCACGGAATCTACCCATACCGATGGAGGAAAGCTGTAGCTTGCCGTTGCATCGTGTGGAAAATGGAACCACAAAATGAGATTAGTGCAGTGGTCAAAACTTGCTGTGCATGAATCCTCAAAAATAAATTCCCAGGCATTGTAAACATGGCTGAGGTTTAACTCAGCATGGCCACTCAGGCCCATGGTAACTGTTTGTGCAAAGGTGTCACGCTCCATGTTAAGGCTTGTATGGTTATCCAGGTACCCATTCAGCAACCCATTTCCAAAATCAAAATGACTGTTTGTAAATGACAGCGCTGTGGTATCAAGTGCAATAAGGGCGTATTGATACCTGTAATCCATAGGAAGGCTTATAAAGCAGGAATCCATGTCGCTCATTGCATGTCCAAAGGCGTAAAAATTTCCCTTCAGAGTGAAATCTGCATTATTTGCCTGAATGCTGCTGTTATCAATGATAACCAGGTTTCCGTTAAGTGTCATGGAAGCACTGTCCTCAAGGATAAGACTGCCCTCGTTGATGATGGCCATATCACCGGTGAACACGGTATCTGTAGTTATTATCAGTGTTTCGTCCGGTGTGTTATCACCAATGATGTGTACAAATTCCCGTGTTTGTTGATTGCGAACATCGGATGAACGATGAATGTGTTTGAAATACTCAAACTTACTGGTTGTCTGTGCTGACAATGATGCAGAAATTAGCAGTAAAATGAATGCGTAAAATTTATTCATGACTGTTTTTCTTGAGATGGGGGTTTCATTATGTCATTTTTTATTCCCATTGCTTTTTTTAAAGAAATAAGAGGATAAGTAAGGAACCTGAATTTTTGATATATGACAATTTCAGACAATAAATTCCACAAAATAGTTGAGATACTGGTTGCAATAGCAGCGCCTGTCATGCCATATCTTGGAACCAGTATGTAGTTCAGGATGAGATTAATTGTGGCGGTTGATAACAAAATATTCCGGGATATTTTTTCATATCCGGTCATGTTCAAAATGTGAATTGTTGCTCCTGAAAATGCGCCAAATACCTGGCCGATGGCAAGTATTATCAGTGTAGAAGCCCCGGTAGTAAATTCCTGTCCAAAAATACCAAGTAAAAATCCAGGAAAAAGGATAATGACCAAAAAAATTGGTAAAGAGATGCTGAAATTTAAAAAGCTGGTTTGTTTCACAAATCGTCTAAAGCCTTTCGTGTCATTTCGCCCGTGTAATTCAGCAATTTTAGGAGCAGCAATACTGCTTATTGCTACAAGTGTAATGCTGATACATGCCGCAATTTTCAAGGCTGTATTATAAATACCGACATCAGCCTGCGTTTTAAACGCTGAAAGCATCAGAATGTCCATCCAGCTCATGATAAGAAATAGTGAGTTGGTTAGCATCATTGGTAAAGTAATATTGAGGATGCTTTTTAGCTCGAATTTGTATTTTGGCTTTTCTGTTTGGGGACGTGGTATGCGTTTTAGATAGTATTGAAAAGCCCAAAAGCTAATGATTAATAAAACAATGATAGCAAGCAATAAACTGTATATGCTTGTTGTGTTATCAACGGAATGAAAGCTAAAAATCCAAATAATGAGTAAGGTAAGAACATATATGCTGCCATTTTGAAAAAGTGAAAATGCCGTGATTTTTTTCAATCCTTTCATGCTTTCTGCATTGTAATTCATTAAACTCAATGGGATGACTGAAATCCCAACAATTCTGATAAGGCTTGCATAGTCTGTGTTTTTAAAAAACAATTGACTTATGGGTAAAGCCGTTGCCACTAAAATAATAGCTACCAGCGTGCTGCTTGCCAGGACAATCAGAATACAATGTTTGTAAATCGGTTTTATATGATGAGTGTGTTGTTTTCCCATGCTTTCGGCAAGGAATTTGACAATGGATGTGTCAAATCCCAATTTACCGAACACGGTTCCAATCATCAGGATTGTCCAGCCGGTGGAAAATACCCCGACCCCTTCGGCTCCCACTAATTGTGCCAGGTACCAGAAAAAGAAATACCCGATGATGACTGATGCAAATTTAAAAAACAGGGCAATGGCGCCGCCTTTAAAAAGTTCAACCAGGTTTAAGTCTTTTTTTATGAAAGATTTTAATTGCATTTTGTTAAAAACGTAAATTCTCATGCAAAGGTATGTAAAACCATGTAAATTTTGTTATTTTGACTTTTTAGACTGAACCTATATATATATTGGAAAAAGGGAGTGGTTCGTTGTTTGTTTTATCAAAAATCCTGCCTTTGATTGTGCCTGTTTGGGCTAAACCAGTAAAACCAGCAATCAAAAAAATAAAAATTATGTAAAATTTCTTCATTTTGTGTTATCTTGTCATAATTTTAGAAATATTTTTATCGTTTTGTTTATTTTTAAGAAAAAGATTTAGTTATAAAATGAAAATAGGCCGGCTTTTTTCTGAAAACATAAAAATTGCATTGGTATCCATACGTACCAATTTATTACGGACCATCCTGACCGTTTTGATCATTGCATTTGGGATTACAGCGCTGGTGGGTATTCTGACAGCCGTTGAATCAATCAAAAACTCCATTAGTAGTGAATTTTCCAACATGGGAGCCAATACTTTCACCCTGGTAAAAATGCGCCGGCATGTAAAAGGTGGGGGGGGAAACCGGAGAAAACAGGATATCAAAAATATTTCTTTTAATGATGCCATGCAGTTTAAAGAGGCTTTTAATTTTCCGGCTAAAGTCTCCGTCAATTGTGAAGCCACAGGGGTAGCTACCTGTAAATACAAATCGGAAAAAACCAACCCAAATATTGAAGTAACTGGTGTGGATGAAAATTACCTGGCTGTATCTAACTATGAATTGGCAAGGGGAAGAAATTTTACACAGCAGGAAGCACAGAGCAATGTGCCTTTTGTTATCATTGGATCAGCAATAGCTTCGGAATTATTTACAGGGAATGAAAATCCCGTTGGGAAAAAAATTCAGGTTGGAAATGCTACTTACTCTGTCCTGGGTGTGCTCAAATCACAGGGAACGAGTTTTGGAGGCACCGGTGATAAATTTTGCCTGATTCCCATTTCCAACATGAGAAAAACTTTTGCCGGATATTATGATTATTCATACCGCATTACCATCATGCCTTTGGATCCTGATGATCTGGAGCTTGCTAAAAATGAAGCCGAAGGGATTTTCAGGCGTATCCGTAGATTGACATTATACGATGAGAATGATTTTCGTATTCGCAGTGCTGACCGTGTGTCAAATATGATGCTGGAAAACATTAGTGTGGTAACCATTGGCGCAACAATTATTGGTCTGATTACACTAATAGGAGCAGGTATAGGGTTGATGAATATTATGTTGGTTTCTGTGGCAGAAAGAACACGGGAAATTGGTGTCAGGAAAGCGCTGGGGGCGAAAGCTTCCACAATCAAACAACAGTTTTTATTTGAGTCGGTTTTCATTGGTCAGCTAGGAGGTGTTTTAGGCATTGTGTTTGGAATCCTGGCTGGAAATGGTGTTGCCCTTATCACAGGGGGTGGTTTTATTGTCCCGTGGGGATGGGTGATTTCAGGTGTCCTCTTGTGTTTTGTTGTGGGGGTAGTATCCGGTTATTTCCCGGCTGTGAAAGCCTCACGTCTTGATGCCATTGAAGCCCTCAGGTATGAATAAAAAAACCGCCCTGCTGAGAACAAGACGGTATTATCTATGAAATTAATAGAAGTTCCTTTAACCCAATCTTTCAATCAAGTCAACAACACGTGTTGAATATGCCCATTCATTATCATACCAACTGATAACTTTTACCATATTGTCATTTACCATAGTTAATGAAGAATCAAAAACGGATGAATGTGGATTTCCGATGATATCAACAGAAACCAATGGATCAGTTGTGTATTGTAATATGCCTTTCATGTGATTTTTAGCTGCTTCTTTAAATGCGTTATTTATCTCTTCTTTGCTTGTTTTTGTGTTCAGTGAGGCTGTAAAATCAATCAGTGAACCGTTTGGTGTGGGAACACGAACGGCCATGCCATCTAATCTGCCGTTCAGTTCAGGAATCACTTTTCCAACTGCAATGGCTGCACCTGTTGTGGTTGGTATTTGAGAGACAGCAGCAGCTCTGCCACGTCGTAAGTCCTTGTGAGGTGAATCCAGGGTAACCTGATCGTTGGTGTAAGAATGAATGGTGGTCATTAGCCCCTGCTTGATGCCAAAATTGTCGTGCAGTACTTTGACAACGGGAGCCAGGCAGTTTGTTGTGCATGATGCATTGGAAACACATGTATGTTCAGGTTTTAGAACCTCATCGTTTACCCCAAGTACAATCATGGCATCAATTTTATCTTTAGCCGGAACAGTCAGAATAACCTTTTTTGCTCCGTTTTTCAGGTGATCACCGTATCCACCTTTGGCATCTTCACGTTTTCTGAATATCCCAGTAGATTCAATCACCACCTCAGGAGTTGTCTTCCAGGGAATTGATGCAGGTGATTTTTCTGCATGGACAGGAATTTCAAGACCATCTACCACGAGATATGAATCGGTATATGACACTGTTTTGTTATAAGTACCCTGTGTTGAATCATATTTTAACAGGTTGGCTAATGTTTTGGTATCCGTCAGATCGTTGATTCCAATAATATTCATATTGTCCCTTTCAAGGGCAATTTTAAAAGCACTTCGGCCAATACGACCGAATCCGTTAATAGCTACATTTATTTTTGACATAGTATTTAATTTTTATATGATTATTAATAAGTGCAAAAATAATAAAGGCCTTGCTAATTAGCAAAGCCTTTTAGTATCTTATCAATAATATTCATGTAATTTTTGGCAGAAAATTCAAAGTTTTTGAGTTTTCCGGTTTATCCGGGTTAAGTATGTCATTACTCCATTAGTTTACAACCAGGCGTGATGTTTCAACATGATTTCCATCATCTATATGTATAATATATGTACCTCTGCTGAGGTTGCTTACATTTATGGATTTGTTATGATGGCCTTTGAGTAAACCATTGAATTGTCGCTGTTTCATCAATCTGCCATTGATGTCATAGACTTTCAATGTTACATTCCCGGGTGAATCCAAACTAAATTCAGCGTTCAGGATATTGGATGCCGGATTGGGGTAAATATTCAGTTTTGAATCTGTTTGATTTGCCAATTCTTCACCTGGTTCAATTCCAACAGGCCCTTCAAATTTATCACACAAGAAAATACCACGACCATGTGTGCCTGCCCAGATATGACCATGATTTTTGACGGGAGTAAATTGTTTAAGATCATGGTTGTAACCATTGGGGAAAATTTGCTGTGTCATGTCATAGACTGCTGTATAATCTGCACCATTGGTTTCATCTGTCCAGCTTGGTGTTATAGCGCCAATGAAGTTGGTAGCAAATATACCATATTCACTTCCAACTATTACCCTGTTGCCGTTATCCCACACAATAATTGCATCGTACAGGGGCATTTGAGGCAGGTCTCCCTGCTTGTCTTCAAACGTGCCTGATGAGCTTGTTTCATCTGCTGTTAATGCTTCTGTTGAGTAATAAATATTAGATGGGTTTCCAAATTGTCCTAAAGTGACTACTACCTTATTTGCATCAGAAGGATCAACAGCAATACCTGTGATATACCTGTTCGGGAAATTGGCAATGCGTGTTTTGGTTAATGCAAATGAGGTGTGGTCAGCATCCAATAAAGAATCGGCGTAAGCGTTTTCAAAGCCGGAAATTCTGTAAAGGCTTCCATTATTGTTGGCGACAAATAAATTTTCTCCTTTTGCATCCCATTCCATGGTTTCAACCATCCCGACATTATATGCAACAGGGAACCATGGAGCAGGGTCTTCCTTGAAATTAAGAGGTTCACGGGTAACAAATACAGTTCCATTAAAACCTACAGCAAGAGCCGCCTGATATCTGTCCGGAATGCTGATGGTATCACCTTCCATATAAAATTGATCGGCTGTCCATGTCATATTCAGGTCAGAAGATGTTTCACTTGGAACCTGAACGGTTGTATTCATTGGGGTATTGGATGACAAAACAAATTCCACAGAATCTTTGGAGTTGACATCATAAAATGATTCCCATAACGCTATCGGCGTAACAAAGTTAGCTTCGCCTTGTTCTCCGACAGTATATTCGGAGGTAACTCTTCCGTCATAGAAGGGAAACATTGTAGCATCTTCTCCTTGTTCCTCGGACCGGTATAAACTACCATAATATACTGTTGAGAAGATGATGTTTGGTTTTATTTGTGAGATAGCTGCGTAGCCTCCATCACCGCCACTAACTTCATAGTAGGGGTATGCAGTGCCATCTGTAATGATTTGATCTGGATCATAAAGAAGGCTTCCATTGTCTTGTGTTCCTCCGATTATACTACCATCAGGGCCGTGTCCGATTGCATAGAACTGTGTAATGTTGTAGTTTTTATTCAAACTCTCCCAGGTATTACCTCTGTCAAGGGAACGGTAAATTCCGCCGTCACAACCTATATATACAATGTCCGGGTTGTTGGGATGGAAAGTAATGGCGTGTTGATCAGCATGCACATAATAAGTACTGGTTTCTTCTACGTAACTTGAAGATTTAATGGTCCAATTTCCTCCATGTTGCCATTTCCATACGTTAAGTTGTCCACCTACTATTATTTCATCTTCATTATCCGGAAATACTGCTATAACGTTATCAAATGTTCCCTGGTCACCAAGGGGGTTAAAAGCTGTACTGCCTCCTTGTCCGATAATTTCCCAATTCAAACCACCATCAGTAGAGCGGTATATGTTTAACAAAGAACCACCTCCTTTGGAGGCCTGACAATAAATGTAATTGGGATTTGTTGGTGCGATATCAAATTCTAAGCGAGCTGCAGCGGATATTTGGTTGTCTTCAGTGCCAGAAACTTTTTCATAAGTACCCTGAGCTCCTCCGTCATGAGAAACATAGGCATCGTTACCAATATTTGCAATAACAATATTTCCATTAGAGCTTATTTTTACATCTCCTGCAAAACCTCCCAGCGGTCCGCCGGCAATATTTTCTACCGGGTTGGACCAAGTTTGTCCTCCATCTTCAGTTAAGCGCAGTCCTCCCTTTGTGGCTGCAAAAATACGATTGGCATTGTTAGGATCGGCTGCCAGTTTGTTTACATAGGAAAATGCATCCTGTGCATCTTCTGTGTCAAAAGTTGATTCAAGGTGTGTAAACGTTTCACCATCGGTAGATTTCCATATTCCTGCCCCTTTAAGGCCACGTTTACCAGTGCCTGCAGGGTAAGGTTTGTAATGGCCTTCGCCGGTACCGAAGTAAATATCTCCGTTAGCAGCCTGACACATGCTTGCAATGGCAAGGTTGGGGAAATCACTTGTGTATTCACTTCCTTCATAATGGATTTGTTCCCATGAAAGACCTGCAGTTGTGGACATCCATAACCCACCGCTTACACCACCTGCATACATAATGTCAGGATTGTTTTTATCAACTACAATAGCACGTGTACGTCCACCAATGTTGGTAGGTCCAACGTCTTTCCATGATAAATCTAAACCTGATTTTTTCTTTTGCAATGCGGTGATTTGTGCATGTGCTCTTCTGATATCTTTTATATCAACAGTTCCGGTTTCCTGGTTTGCTCTCCGCTCGTGGATCCACTTTGCAGCTCCTTTAAATCCGGATTCATAGACAGGGTTGTTTTCCTGGGGTATATAGTGTCTTTTTTCCTCGTTGGTGTTAAAAAAGAAAAGACCAATTATAGTTCCCGACAGAACAACCACGGTTGTAATTTTAAATAAGTTCTTCATTTTCATAATTTTAACTTTTGTTTCATTAGTTGTTGCCAACACAAATTAATAAGGCACTAATATAATTACTAAAGATTAGAAATCCAAATTTATTTTATTATTGAGTTGCGATTTATCAATTGTTTTGTTTTTCCTGTTTCCTGAAAAATTTTCTTGCATCCCTGGAAATTAATGTACTGTACTTATAACCAAAACGATATGAGCAATACAAAGCAAGGAAAATTTGTTTTTCATGTTCAGACAGGATAGTTATCTTTTTTGGAAAAATTTCTGTATAAGCTCCAATTTCAATGGCATTTATTTTGTATCTGTCATTGCTGAATTCAAAATTCATTGACCCTTTCAGGTAGGCTCCAGGGGTAAGCTTGGTTTCCCCAATCCCTTTGAAAAAAGATTCTCTGGATACGATATCAATGGGATTATGGTGATTTAGACTGAATTTTTGCGGGCTGGTGTAAAAGATTTGTTTATTTCCGATGATTTCAGAGCTATCCACCACCTGGTAATAAATAGGTTTTTCGAAAGCCAGTACAGGGCCCCCTGATATTTGATAAGATATGGAAATGGAATTTTTATCCTGTTTGCTGAAAATTTCTTTTTTAATGCCTGTTCCAATCTGAAGACTGAATACATTATTCACTTTTCCATAAACAAACTTTTTTTGATTGTCAAAATACGGATTATACACTTTGATTTCTTTAGGGTCTTTTACATAACTGAAATCGGTTTCAAGAAAACCCCTTGTTTTGTTTGTATATCTCCACCCAAAGCGATAGTCTATTCCCCAGCCGCTTGATATTAATTTTCCAGCAAATGAATGTGTATTGTAATAATTGAGTTCTTTTTGTTGAATTATCTCACCCTGTGAATATGCGAATAAAGGTAAGCAAATGAATATCAGTATTTTAAAATATTTAATCATTCCATAAATATTCACTTATTCTATCAAAAACGGATTGCTACTAAGTTTACTGTTAAACTTACTTAGTGTCTGTCCATAATGTCCGATTTCTGCGTTACGCTCGTATTTAAAACAGTCATCCCGATAGCAATCGGGATTCCTTGGTTTTAAATACTTCGCAAGCCTTGAACTCGAACATTATGAATTAGACACTGACTCTATTGACAAGCACTACTTACGCACGTTTGTTTCCAGATTGATCTTCCAAGGTTGTATTTCCTGACCCACTGTATGCAGGACAATTCTCAGTACTCCCACAGGATACCAGTAGTACCGCGAGTGATGCGATGATCAGTAATAATACTGCTGCTTTTTTCATAATATGTTTCTTTTATTCTGCTTTCAATGTACAAATATAAATCAAATATTGTTTTTATTAAATATAATTTGCAATCATTTTATCAACAGTCTGTTTTGAATGTCTTAGGTTATGATTATCAACAATGTATTATAAACCTATCAACAAGCTTTTCCCTATATGAAACGCCATAAGGAAACAGATATTATCTTACTTCAGTTGAAAATTGTGTCAGATGATAACCAAATCCCCACATCAATCCATGAAGAGGTTGGTTGGTTGGTTTTGCTCCATTTACACAATGTGCTTTTTTGTTTTGCTGACTGATCAGGGTTTTCATCTCATTTATTCTGGATTGATAATAGCTTGCATTGATGCCACTGTTGTTACCCCATGCACAAATAATATGATCAGCTTTTTCTATTGTGCTTTGTATTGTATTGTCATTTTCAGGACCGACAATAAAAGCTTTTCCGTATTGACTTAAAAGTTGATTTACTTCGCTGGCATCAGTTGCCCTGATTGCAAAAATATTCAGGATGCTGAGTTTTGCTGCTGAAACAAAATGCTTATACACATAAGTTTCTACTTTTCGTATGGTAGCATCTGCTTTTTTAGCATCCGCAGAACTTGGATTTTTCAAAATAACACATACATGTTCATGAGGATTTTGTCTTAAAAGAGAAGGCCTGTAATGCATTTCTAATGTGTACCTGTACCTTTTGTCATCAGAAAAATTTGCTTTGATACTGTTAATGTCTATTTCTTTGAAATGTGGTATTTGTCGCCCAATTCTTGCCATAATATTTGTTTGTATCGTTTTGTTAACTTTGCCGCAAAATACAAAGAATTGTGAAAAAATCTAAATTACCCTTAATAGAAAACTTAGAAATCATCGATATTGCCTCTAAAGGTATGGTTATTGGTAAAGACAATGACCGTGTAATATTTGTCAAAGGTCTTGTGCCTGGTGATATTGCTGATGTACAGTTGATACGAAAAAAGAAATCGTATTTTGAAGGCGTTCCTGTCAACATCAGAACCTATTCGAAATTCCGGACAGAACCATTTTGTGAGCATTTTGGAGATTGCGGCGGGTGTAAATGGCAACATATGTTGTATGAGGCACAATTGAAGTTTAAAGAAAAACAGGTAAAAGAACAACTCCTTCGTATTGGCAGCCTGACATTTCCTGATCCTGAACCAATTTTACCGTCAGAAAAAATCAAATATTACCGGAATAAACTTGAGTACAGTTTTTCTGATAAAGCCTGGTTTACAAAGGAAGACATTGAGTCAGGGAAGGAATTTAATGTCACCAAAGCATTGGGTTTTCATGCCCCGGGGCGTTTTGATAAAGTGCTCCAGATTGCTAAATGCTATCTTCAGGAAGAACCAACAAATCTCATCCGGAATTTTATTCACAATTATGCCGTTCAGAACGATCTTTCCTATTATAACCCGAAAACTCATACGGGACTGCTTCGGAATTTAATGATACGCATTACACGCAAATCTGAGGTAATGGTGGTCCTGGTAGTTTCAGAATTCTCGCAAGAAATTGAAAGTTTGTTGACCCATGTACGTGATGATTTTCCCCACATCGATTCACTAATGTATATTGTTAATACAAAGAAAAATGACAGTATATTTGATCTGGATGTTGAACTGTTTTCGGGAAGACCAACTATTACAGAAGAGCTGGATGGACTGGAATTCAAGATAGGGCCAAAGTCTTTTTTCCAAACCAATACCTTGCAAACGGAGACATTGTATCATGAAGTAGAAAAAATGACTAAAACAGATACCACAAAACATATTTATGATTTGTATTCAGGAACAGGTTCACTGTCTTTATACCTTGCCAGAAATGCCAAAAAAGTAACAGGCGTGGAAATCGTTGAAGAAGCGGTAAATGATGCCAAAATAAATGCTGAGATCAATGGGTTGAGCAATCTTTCTTTTTTTGCGGGTGATATGAGGTATGTGTTATCTTCTGCTTTTATCAAAAAGGAGGGGAAACCGGATATCATTGTTCTGGATCCTCCACGTGCAGGAGTACACAAAGATGTTATCCGGCGGGTGGTGGATGTTTTGCCTGAAAAAATTGTGTATGTAAGTTGTAATCCGGCAACACAGGCACGTGATATAAGCCTTATGGAGGATGCTTTTAAGATAAAAAAAGTACAGCCTGTGGATATGTTTCCTCATACCCATCATGTAGAGAATATTGTGTTGTTGGAAAAAAAATAATGATTTTATTATGAGTCAGATAGCATTAATAACCGGAGCTACATCAGGAATTGGCGAAGCTGCCGCTGAATTGCTTGTTAAAAATGGTTACAGGGTAATTATCACAGGCCGGAGAAAAGAACGCCTGGTTGCCATAAGTGATAAATTGAAATTACAACACAACGGCAGGGTGCATACATTGCATTTTGATGTACGCGATAAATCCGCTGTAGATGAGGCCATTTCAGGCTTGCCCAAAGATATGGCTGATATTGATATTCTGATCAACAACGCCGGTCTTGCATCAGGTTTTGATCCTGTGCAGGATGGTGATGCAGAAGACTGGGATAAGATGATAGATACCAATATCAAAGGATTGTTGTATGTTACCCGCAGGGTGGTTCCCTGTATGATTGAAAGAAAAAAAGGACAGATTATAAACATTGGTTCCATTGCAGGAAGGGAAGTCTATCCGAACGGAAATGTTTATTGCGCCACCAAACATGCAGTAGATGCATTGACAAAATCAATGCGTCTGGACCTGTTGGAAAAAGGCATACGTGTGACTCAAATTGCCCCCGGTGCTATTGATACTGAGTTTTCAGTCGTCCGGTTTCATGGGGATGAATCACGTGCGGAAGAAGTGTATAAAGCATACGAACCTTTGCATGCTGCTGATGTGGCTGAAACCATCCTGTTTGCAATTTCACGGCCACCACATGTAAACATTAACGATATTCTTGTGATGCCGACAGCTCAGGCATCTGCCACAGCGTTTCACAAAGATACTGAAGATACCTGGTAAAATACGGTAATTTAAGTTCAAAATTCAAAGCAAATCCTAACAGTTTGGTAAGAAAATGTTTTGGTAATTGATAAATTTGAAAATTTGAATTTGTTTAGTATTTAAAAATTAAGATTTAGGATTTTTAGTTTACCCCGTTGGTTATTTAACCTACGAGGTTTATCTGGGTTAGGGTATAGTATTAATATTGTACCTCAAAATAACCAGCTGTGATGCTTATGGTTTGTCCACCACCGTCTTCAACATTAAAGAAAAAGGTTCCCTTTAATATGTCGTTTTCTGTGTCGTGTTCGGATATTGTAGTAGAACCCGCTGTAGCCTGCATTTCTGTTAATGATTCCTGGTAATAGGCCATGGCTGGTCCATTTGTAGGATCAATGTTATGTAGGCCTTCCTGAATGTTTTTCGGGAGTTTTAATATGATACTTCGGAACGATGTGTTACTGGAACCTGTAATCTCAATGTAATTTACTGAAGTATCAGAAGTGACAACGGAATTAGCATCAAAGGATTCTCCGTTGATACTGGCAGTCATCATATCAACGACATGAGTTGTGTCAGTTGTATTAATATATTTATAGGGTACTTTGGTAAATTCACCATTGGTAATTACCCTTGATGCATTTGAATTTTGTTTATACGCCCTGAAATTAAATTTCCCGGAAATAGTCCTGTCGTCTTCATTGATTGATGTTATCCGGACTTGTCCGGTTCCAGATTCATTATTGCTTGTACTATACACTTCAGCATAAGCACTCGTGTTTGGAATGATAATGCCCTCATGCATGTTGCTTGCATTCAGTGTATAAACACCTTCTTCCCCGCTGTAAATGGTGATTTGAATGGTTTGGCCATCCGCTGATTGTCCGTAAACTAGGATTTGTTCGTCAGAAACCCTGGCATTGGGTTCAGGACAGCGCCATGTGCTGCCGTCAAGAAGAGCTGTCATCAACGGACGGTTTATATTGACAGAATCATCTTCACATGAAGTAAAAACACCCAATGTCAATAAAAACACCATCAGAACTATTATAAATGATCTTATTTTCATACTGTATGAATTTTTCATTGCAAATATACTATAATTAAGACTTAAAAAAAAGTAATTTGGTTGCCTTTTGTCATTATTTAGTTGTAGAAATTTCAATTTTTTTCAAACAATCTTCCAACGCATCTTCAATCTGATCATATTTATATTTGAAACCTGCTTCCAATAATTTTTTTGGTATTATGATCGGGTTATTGATTAAATGCATAAACCCTTGACCAAAAATAAGATTTAAGATAAAAGGAGGTATGCTGAACCTTAGTTTTTTATTATACGCTGCTGCTAGAGCTTCAGAAAACTCTTCATTGGTTATGATGGAAGGTGCTGTAAGGTTATATATCCCCTGATAACCGGTGTCATTAATAGCAGTTTCATAAAAAGCAAGCAGATCGGCAATATGTATAAGCGGCATTGGATATTCTCCATGGCCTATTTTTGCTCCGAGTCCCATTTTAAACACCCATGTTAACCTGGAAAGTATGCCTCCTTCTCCCAACACAATTCCCATACGAGTAATGATGGTCCTTGTTTTTTCATTATCCATTGACTTTACAGGTGCTTCCCATGCTTTGCAAAGGGTGCCCAGAAAATTATCAGAAAAATCATCACTGCTTTCATCGTGATAATGGATGTTATTGTAGATTCCAATGGCAGATGTGCTGATAAAAAGCTTTGGTGGATTTTGCATATTATCAATCACATGCACTATGTTTTGCGTTGTTATCACGCGGCTGTTGAATATCTTCTTCCGGTTATGCCTGGTCCAGCGTTTTGTGATCGGCGCGCCTGCAATATGAATGATTACATCAACTTCTTCCAGCATTTTCTCCAGTGCAGGTCTGTCATAGAGTATCTTTCTCGGAACGCTGATTATCTTTTGTCCCAGAGTTAAAAAATGCTTTTTTATGTTTTTGCCGATAAAGCCATTGCTTCCTGTAACAGCAATTATCATTGTCCTACCTCCTTAATTAAAATTAATTTGAGCCTGTCTTTTGTAGTAATTCTATAAATTTTCCCTTTTTTAGCCAGGCTGATTTCACCTGTTTGTTCAGAAACAACTACCACAACACTGTCTGTACGTTCGCTCATACCTACAGCAGCCCTGTGACGCAATCCCATGCTTTTAGGGATGTCAACGCTTTGAGATACAGGCAATACACAGCCTGCAGCTTTAATTTTATCTTTTATAATGATAATAGCTCCATCATGTAGCGGGGCATTTTTATAAAAAATATTGTTTATTAACCTGTCAGAAATCTCAGCATTGATAATCTCTCCACTGCTGGCATAAGTTTTTAGATCAGAGTGCTTTGAAACGACAATCAACCCACCTAAATAATTGTCAGCCAGGCTATAAACAGCTTGTACTATTTTTTCAATGTGGTTTTTACTAATGGGTGAAGTGGTTATAAAATAACGTATAAATGGTAAATGTTGGTTAATGAAACTTTGATTGCCCAGCATTAACAGAAAACGCCTTATTTCCTGTTGAAATACAATCAACAACGCAATAACACCTACTCCAATAACCTGCCCGAGAATGGAACCAAGCAGTTCCATATTCATTGCTTTCACAATCAACCAAAACATGTAAATAGAAAACACGCCGATAAAGATACGCATGGCAACGGTGCCTCGTATGAGCAAATAAAGCTGGTAGAGCAGGAATGCCACCAGAAATATGTCAACAACATCCAGAAAACGGATGGTTATAAATGCGTGTACCATAAGTTGCCCGAAGATACAAATTATTATTGAATTCAGTCTAAAAAGTTAAAATAAAAAAATTTACATAATTTTGGCTGCATTTCGACTTCGCTCAATACGGAGCATTCGGCATAGCTCAAGCAACCCTTCGGCTTCGCTCACTTCGGCAGGCTCAGTGCGGCACAGGGTGGCAGCTTGGCTCTGCCCTCGTTTGCACAAAATTTCCCACCAAGCCACAAAGTCACCAAGTTTCACAAAGTACTGGTATTCAATAAATTTATCTTTGTGATTTCTTTGTGTCTTAGCGGCTTTATGGAATAAAATGACTTTTTAGACCGGCCTCATTATTGAAACACATTACCAATTTGCATTGAAACTGTTTTTTGTTTTCATCATGAGTTTAGTCACATGTTTTGCTGCAGCTACATCATGTACCCGTAAAATGTTAGCCCCTTTCATTAATGCTAACGTATGTAGTGCGGATGTTGCCGGAAGGGTGTCAGAAGCGTGAATATTCAAATAGTTTGTTATCATGCTTTTTCGCGAAATTCCCACCATAACAGGATGTCCAATGATTTTAAATCTATCTAAATGATGAAGCAACATGTAATTTTGGTCCAGGGTTTTTCCAAAACCAAAGCCCGGATCAATAATGACATCATGGACATTTTTGTCTTGTAATATCGCATTTTGTTTCTGAAAAAACTCCAAAAGATCACCCGGGAAATCCTTATACCTTGGATGCTTTTGCATTGATGCCGGTGTACCCTGCATATGCATCATGATATATGGTACCTGCATTTCTGCCACAACATCAAAAATAGATGGGTCCATGTTTCCTCCGGAAATATCGTTGATCATGCCAACTTTATATTTCCCAATTGATTGATGTGCAATGTTGGAACGGAATGTGTCAACCGATACCGGAATTTCGGCAGATATATTTCTGATTATGTCCAATGCTTTTTCCAGCCTGTACCATTCTGTTCTTTCATCAATAATATCAGCCCCAGGCCTGGAAGACATCCCCCCTGCATCAATAATATCAGCCCCTTCGTTTATGATTTCTTTTACCCGCTTTTTTATGCTTTCTGATGTTGTATAACGTCCGCCATCGTAAAAAGAATCCGGTGTAATATTCAAAATTCCCATTACTTTTGGACATTCGAAATCCATAAGTTTTCCGTTGAGATTGATAGTCTGTTTTTGAGTAAACATATTTTTGTTCATCTTTGTTAACGTGATAAAATTAATATAAAAAAATGTCATATGAAATTTCTGGTTATTGAAGGACTTGATGGTGCAGGGAAGTCCACACAAGTCAGAATGCTAAAAAACTGGTTTTCAGAACAAGGCATTCCTTTCGAGTACATTCATTTCCCGCGTGTGGATTCTCCTGTTTTTGGGGATTTGGTGGGACGATACTTACGTGGAGACCTTGGTAAAATCGAAGATGTTAATCCATACCTCGTTGCGTTGCTGTTTGCCGGAGACCAGAAAGATGCATCCAGTCAGATACATCAGTGGCTCAAGGAATCAAAATATGTTTTGGTTGACAGGTATGTGTATTCAAACATAGCCTATCAATGTGCCAAATTCAAAACGGAAAAAGAAAGAAATAATTTGCTGCATTGGATATTGAAAACAGAATTTGACCATTTTCATATCCCTGAACCGGATGTGAGCATTTACTTAGATGTGCCGCACGATTTTGTAAAATCACAACTTATGGATAAACAACGCGTGGGAAGTGAACGGGATTATTTGAAAGGCAAAGATGATATTCATGAAGCCAATATAGATTATCAATTGGAAGTAAGAAAAATATATGAAATGATGATCAAAGAAAAGATAGGGCTTGAAGCATTGAATTGTGAAGATAAGATGGGTAAAATGTTACCGGCTGAAGTGATTTTTGAAAAACTGATTGATTTACTCAAAAATAAGGATATTGTGTAACCATTTTGACAGAATTTACGGATATAGTTTAACCAAAAAATTGCTCTCTATAGCTATAATCAGGGCTTTAGCCCAATTACCCCGTCCTTTAGGGCGGGGCGTAAGCTTCAGCCACCTCCTATTCCGCCCTCTCGGGCAGAGGTAGAACTATAAACCAAATTTTGAATTTATTTGTCATTTGATGTTTGTTATCCGTCTTCGCCGGACAAGTTTTGTAATTTATTTTGAACTTTGTGTTTTGGATTTTGAGTTTACATTTTTTCCCGCTTTACTTGTGCTGCGATGTATCGAGCGATGTGCTGAGCGACAGTCGAGATAAGCGGCGCCGAAGTAAGGCGGCTTTTTTTCAAGCAGGGTCTTGGAAAAATGTAAATCTGACATTTGTCATTTCATTTAATGCAATGATTGATTAATTTTGGACTTTTAAAATAAAAATTTTTGTTCTATGAAAACCTTGGTTAATATTTTCCGGATTATTTTGAGTATTGTGTTTGTATTTTCCGGCTTTGTCAAAGTGGTTGACCCCATGGGAATTCAATTCAAATTTGTGGATTATTTTGTGGCTATGGGGTTGGATTTTCTGGAACCTACAGCCCTCACGCTTGGCATTATCATGTCTGCAGCAGAATTGCTGATAGGTGTTTCCTTGCTTTTTAATGTAAAACCACGATTGGGTGCATGGGGTATCATGTTGTTTATGATTGTGTTTTTACCTTTAACCCTGTGGATTGCCATTGCTGATCCGGTACAAGATTGTGGTTGTTTTGGCGATGCAATCATTTTATCCAATTGGGCTACGTTTTGGAAAAATGTAGTTATTATGGCAATGACAGTGCCTGTTTTTCTGAAACGAAAGGATTTTAAACCCAATTTGCCACAAAGTATGCAATGGACACTACTGATTGTTTTTTCTGTAGCTACTGTTTGGCTGTCCATACATTGTTACCGTCATTTACCCATACTGGATTTCCGTCCGTACAGAATAGGAAATAATATCCAGGCTGGTATGGAAATCCCCGATTCTGAAAAAGATAACCATCCGGTTTATGAAACCCTTGTCGTTTACAAAAATGTTGAAACAGGGGAAGTCAAGGAATTTGATGTTAACAGCATTCCGGATGGAGAACAGTGGGAATGGCAGGAAACCAAAAATGAACTGATTGAAGAAGGGTATATGCCTCCAATCCACGATTTTAGCATCACCACCATGCCATTGACTTTTGAACAAGAAAGAAAGAAAAACCTGGTAGCCCCCGAAGATTTATTCAATGCTACTTATTTTTATGAAATTGACGGTCATAATGAAGAATTTCCGGTAAATGAACTGCCTTTGTCTGAATGGTCATTTGTGTCGGTTAATTCTGAAAAAGAAATACAGCCTCAAAATATTGGCCTGATTTATGAAAAAAATGGTGAAAGTAAGGAGTTTACCCTGTTTGATCTTCCATTGACAAATGAATGGAGGTTTGTGGATGCAGTGTATTATAATCCCGAAACTGCAGTGACACATCATAATAAAACCCCGGAAGACATTACCGACCTTGTGCTTAAAGATGACCGGTACACCTTTTTTATCATCAGTTGGGATATCCTGAAAATGAAAAATAAAAACATTGAAAATCTAAAAAAACTGTATAATTATTGTGATGTGAATGACATGGGATGCCTTTTCATGACCTCCTCAACGGAAGAAGATGTAAAAACCTTTGTAAAGGAAAAAGATGCTCCTTTTGAATTTTACAGCACAGACCCCATTACTCTCAAAACCATGGCCAGATCAAATCCATGCATCATGCTGGTTAAAAAAGGCACCATACTGAACAAATGGCCCCATAAAGATTTTCCCGGCGTGAATAAGCTTAGTGATCACCTTGTAGCACAGTCCATGGAAAAACAGGTGGTGAAATCTGAAAAATTCCTCGTGTGGATGATTGGATTTGGAATTTTCCTGTTTTATGCTTTAATTCATATTTTTATAAATTATTTAAGGCGTAAACATATTTTAAATGAAAAAAGATCATGGGAATGAAACCAAAAGTGTTAGCTGCTAACTGGAAGATGAATACTGACTTGCAGCAGGGAATGAAACTTGCTGCTGATATTAACGACAAGGTAAATGCCTCCACGGTGGATCCACATATCCGTATTATTCTTGGAGTGCCTTTTATTCATTTGAGTGAAATTGCTAAAATAATGGATTACAGGAGGTTTTCACTGGCTGCACAGAATTGTGCTGAGTATGAATCGGGGGCTTATACAGGTGAAATATCTGCTGAAATGATTAAATCCACAGGTGCACACTATGTGATCATAGGCCATAGTGAGAGACGCCATATATTCAAAGAGCCTTACGAAAGCCTTCAAAATAAAGTTAATGTTTGTCTGAAAAATGCCCTGAGACCCATATTTTGTTGTGGTGAAACGCTGGAGGACAGAAAAAAAGACAGGCATAAAAAAGTGGTGGAAGAGCAGCTCAAAGCATCCTTCTTTCAAGTCAATGAGGAAAATTTGATGCGTAGTATTATTGCTTATGAACCTGTTTGGGCAATTGGTACAGGAGAGACAGCTACTCCGGAGCAAGCACAGGAAATGCATGAGTGGATACGTACATTGTTAAGGGATCATTATGAAAATTCAAATGTGGAAGATGTTCCCATACTTTATGGTGGCAGTGTCAAACCCGGAAATGCTTCCGACTTGTTTAAGCAACAAGATATTAATGGAGGCCTTGTTGGTGGTGCCTCTTTAAAAGCAGAATCCTTTTTGTCTATTTTAAAAGCCTTTTAAATGGATTATATACAGATTATAATCCCTTCGCAAAATCTGCCCCCCGAGTTATTGGAGATTGTCATTGCAAAATTGAGTGATTTTTCGATTGAGTCCTTTGAAGAGGCAGAAGATGCTTTGATTGCCTATGTCCCTGAAAAGAAATATAATCGTAAAGCTGTGACAAGTTTTCTCAGTGATATGTTGTTGTTGTACAAAGAACATACAATCAAACAGAAAAACTGGAATGCACAATGGGAAAGCTCTTTTAAGGAAGTGAGGTTAGATGATAAAGTATTGATAAAAGCAGATTTCCATACCCCGGATAACCTGCCGGAGATTGTAATCAATATTCATCCTAAAATGGCTTTCGGTACAGGACACCACGAAACCACACGCATGATGATAAGAAACATGTTGAAAATTCCGTTGTGTGGAAAAACGGTTCTGGATTGGGGAACAGGCTCTGGCATTCTTGCCATTATGGCTGAAAAACAGAAAGCAAAATCAGTGTTAGCGGTTGATACTGATATGTTGGCAGTGGATAACGCAAGAGAGAATGTCAATATTAATGAATGTAAAAGGATAGTTGTAAAGCAGGGGGCGCTGGATATTCCCGGTAAAAATGACGCTTTTGATGTTATCCTGGCAAATATAAACAAAAACACGCTGATTGATAATGCTTCACGCCTGACAGGAAAGCTAAATAAAAATGCCCATCTGTTGTTATCCGGGTTTTTAATGTCCGATCTGAATGATGTTAGAAAAGCATTTGAACATCATGGCCTGAAATTTGAACAGTTATTCAAAGAACTCGATTGGTGTGCTGCATGGTTTTCTTATGCCGGTGTGTAGTATATTATATGGTGTAATTTTATCCGATAAATTGTTGAAACATATGATCAAAAAAAAGATTCGTTTCGTTTTTCTGTTGCTTTTATGCATTCCAACTTTTCTTTTCTCACAGGATCAGTTTCCTGAAGAGCATGATGAATTTTGTGAAACCTTTTGCAAAAGCCTGGGTAAAATTAAACTGGATGGAAAAGAGGGTAAGGACCTGGCAGAAAATTTTGAAATTTTCTGGAATTTAGATAGCATTTCCGGCGACAAAAAAGATGAATTTATTGAAACTGCTAACCTGCTTGTATCTAAGGGAGCCAGGGAATGGCCAAATTTGTTTATTTATGCTGAAAATATGATGTTGTTTTACCGTCATGAATTCAATAGCGGACAATATCAGGAATGGCGCAATGGATTGATAACACTATTGAATGAACGGAATTACATCAATGCCAAACGAATTTCAGATTACCAGTTTTACGCAAACGATTTGCTTCGTGATTCTGTAATATTTCGGCATCCCAGGGTGTTATGGAAAGTCTCTCATTTTCCTGACAACATTGGCTATAACGAAGAAGAAGGCCTTTACATACGGTTTTCAAATGTCAATGTGTATGGACTGTACGGACGTGATAGTGTGATCATCAAAGGCACATCCGGAACAGCGTTTCCTATGGAAGAAGTTTGGAAAGGACAGTACGGAAAAGTTACATGGGAGCGTGTGTTGTTAAGCCCTGATTCTGTGTATGCAGACCTGAACCGCTACCAAATTGATTTGACTAAACAGGGATACACGGCAGATTCAGCCCGATTTGTCAACTTAAATTATTTTGAGGATGCCCTGTATGGCACATTAGAAGACAAAGCCCTGAACATCGATAACCTTGCTAAATCTAGCTACCCGCGATTTAATACATACACAAAAAAGTTTGAAATGCAAGGAGTTTTGGAAGGCATTGATTATGAAGGTGGTTTTATGATGAAAGGCCAGCGTTTTATCGGAACCGGCGTGAAAGACCAGAAAGCTAAAATCACCATTGCGAAAAGTGATACCATTAAACTGGTGGCTGAAAGTGAGGCATTTACACTTGATCCCCGGCAAATATATTCTGACAATACAGAAATAACCCTGCATCTGAATGAAGATTCCATTTACCATCCCAGCCTGATGATGAAATACACATTTAAAAACAAACTGTTGGATCTTCAGAGGGATAAAGAAGGAATGTCTAAAGTGTATTTTACCAACTCGTATCACAGGCTTCACATGGATTTTACCTGGTTGCAATGGGAAATTGAAAAATATAAAATGCAGTTTGGAATGCTCAAATCCATGTCAGGTGTCAATGAAGCATTTTTTGAATCTGCAGATTTCTTTTCAAAATCAAGATACAGCAAAATTCAGGTTCGTGACGAGGTTCATCCTTTTATCAGGCTTGAGAATTTTGTGGGATATTGGGGAGCACCTGAATTTAACCTGATAGACTTTGCCCGTTACATCAAATATTCTCCTTTTCAGGTAAAGCAAATGCTGTTACGCCTGGCATATCTTGGTTTTATCCAGTATGATACAGATTCTGATATGGTGAAAATCAAACCCGAAATGTGGTCGTACCTTGATGCTAATCGTGGTAAAATTGATTATGATGTTATGCAGTTTGGTTCTAAAACACAGGGAAGAACCCCCAATGCTACATTGAGCCTGTTGAATTATGATCTTCAGATCAATGGGGTGCCACAAGTGCATTTGTCAGATTCACAAAACGTGGAAATTTATCCCATTGATAAGAAAATTATCATGAAAAAAAACCGTGATTTTATTTTTAATGGAACCATGAAATCCGGTCAGTTTTTCTTTTACGGCTATGAATTTAAATTCGATTATGGCAATTTTAAAGTGGATATGCCTCGTTGTGATTCCATGAAAATGCTTGTCGAATCCGGTCAAGTGCTGGCTGATGGCGGTAAAATCCTTAAAATTGTAAAAAATACCATTGAAGATGTGGATGGTGAGTATTTTATTGATGACCCGGAAAATAAATCAGGAAAATTGGATATGGAACAATATCCGCAGTTCATTTCCAAAAAGGAAAGTTATGTGTATTATGACGATAAAGATATTTATGATGGGGTGTATAAGCGAAACAATTTTTATTTTAAAATTGACCCTTATGAAATTGACAGCTTAAAAGAATACAGCAAAAAAAACCTGGAGTTTGACGGTACATTTTACTCTGCAGATATATTCCCTGATATTGAAGAGACTCTGAAAGTAAGACCGGATTATTCACTGGGTTTTCACCGAATTACACCGGCAGAAGGGTATCCTGTTTACAAAGGAAAAGGAAATTATGAAAACGAAATTGACCTCAGTAACCAGGGATTAAAAGGAAAGGGGGAAATACAGTACCTCAATAGTTTTGCAGATGTTGAAAAAGTTACATTTTTCCCTGATTCATTGCATGCACATGCTAATACGTTGGATATGGAAGCGCAATCTGCTCCGGAAGAGTATCCGGATGTGCAGGGGAAAAATAACAATATACGCTGGTATCCATACGAGGATAAATATTTTGCCAAATCCATTGAGGAAAAATTCGTCATGTTTGAAGAACAATCTAAAATGGAAGGGGAGTTATTACTTACACCGCATGGATTGGAAGGAAATGGTGTAATTGATATCGAACAGTCAAAATCATATTCTGATCATTTTACCTTTGACAGGCATTACATTGATGCTGATACGGCCAATTTTGAATTACTCGCTGAAAATAAACTTGAAATTGATTTTGCTACCAACAATGTCAACGCTCACATTGATTTTCCGAAACGTAAAGGCCATTTTAAAACCAATGGAGAAGGTACTTTTGTTGATTTTCCGAAAAACCAGTACATTGGCTTTATGAAAGAACTAATCTGGCACATGGATAAAACCATTATCAATATCAAAAGCGATGCAAAAACGGTTGATGAGATTGAGAAAAACCCCAACATGTCTGATGAAACGTGGGAAGATATGTTTCTTGAAGGCCCTAAGTTTATATCGGTTCATCCTGATCAGGATTCATTGCAGTTTGTTGCTCCTGTTGCAACCTATGACCTGAAAAATTACATCATTTCTGCTGATGGGGTAAGATTTTTACGTGTAGCTGATGCGACAATTTATACATCTGATGGGAAAGTCGTTGTTGAGAAAAAGGCTGTTATGCAACCTTTGCAGGAAGCTACAATCATAGCCAATACCACTAACCGCTTTCATACCATTAAAAACGCTACCATCAATGTTCAGGGGCGTAAATCGTACACAGCATACGGTGATTATGACTATGTTGACAAGGCAGAGCAAACACAAACCATTCACTTAACAAAGGTAGGCGTTGATGAAACCGGCCAAACCTATGGAAAAGGTGCCATTGCTGAACCTGATGGTTTTAGCCTTAGTCCCAATTTTTATTTCCAGGGGGATGTAGAATTGTATGCCAATCAAGAAAACCTGATCTTTGACGGTGGTGCCAAAATAAAACACCAATGTCCGAATATTGATAGCAAATGGCTAAAATTCCGGGAAGAAATTGATCCCGAATATGTTACCATTCCTGTTGATAGTGCCCCTGTTGACATAAACCTGGCAGAACTGGCGGTTGGACTTAACATACAGCGTGATTCATCTTATGTTGCCATGTATTCTCCCAAAGAACGGCATACCGATGAAAATTTATTCATGTCTGATGGATACCTCGTTTTTGACGATAAAGACATGGCTTATAAAATAGCAAACAAAGATAAATTGGAAGAGGAAAATATTCCCGGAAATTTACTTAGATTTGGCCGTCTGGATTGTACAATGAACGGATACGGACGCTTTCATTTTTCAGATGCATTTGGCCTTTTTAAACCCAATCCCATAGGCGAGTTTTCTCATGGACCTGAAAAGGATACCACCAGCATGAAACTGGTTATGCTGATGGATTTTCATTTCAATGATAAAGCTTTTGATATTATGGCTGAAGACATCAATACTGCTCCGGGACTTACTGGAACAGACCTGAGCAACGATATTTATGAACAAGCTATCCTCGAATATCTAGGGCAGGAAAAAGCCGAAGACTGGTTCTCTGAATTGAGTATGGGCAATGTGAAAAATGCTCCGAAAGAAATGCAGGAATTGGTTGTCCTGACTGATGTGAATATGAAATGGTATAAAGAACAAAGCATGTTTATTCATGAAGGGCCTGTCGGCATATCATCACTGTATGATAACCCCGTAAACAGAAATGTGTTTAGTTTCATTGCACTGGAAAAAAACCGGCGTGGAGATAAGTATCACATGTATTTTGAAATTGATGCAGAAACCTGGTATTATTTCAGATACGAATCAGGAAACATGGCCGCCATTTCCACAAATAAAGAATTTAATCAGGCCGTATATGATGTCAGGCCCGGTGAACGATTGATAAAAGCTCGCGGAGACCAACCTTCATACAGGTATTCCCTTGGATCGAAAACATATTTGAGGCGTTTTCTCAAAGACATGAATGAACTTTTTGGTTATGAAGATGACGAAGATTAAAGCGTTTGTTTTAATAAGTGTTTTTCTCGTGGGATGTGTAAGTACCAATGTGAATTATGAAAAACCTACTTCCCGAAAAACCAATTATGCTGCTTTGTATGATCCGGGCAGTTCAAATATAAATCCGCATGTCAGGCCTTATCATGCTTCAACAGGTGAAACCTTTGTTTTCTTTAAAGTGAACCTTGGTAACATGATGCCTACCCCTGGAAATGATCAATTGCAGGGTGGGGGATTACGACTTGGTGTTAAATATGCCATCAGAAATGCTCAAACAAGGGAAATTGTTGATTCTGCAAGCTTAAGTTATAATTTTAAACCCCAGGAAAGAGGTGTGTTTATTAATTATTTCCCAACCAGCTTGAAATCAGACCAGGATTATTTTGCATCAATCATTTTTTTTGATAAAAATAAAAAATCCTATAAACGTTCTGTGTTCAATATTAATAAATCCACAACCGGTAATGCAAATTATTTTTTCCCGGAATACCTTACGCTTGAAAGAGTTCCCTTGTTTTATAATTTTATTTCCGGCAACAGGAAGATACGCATTACTTCAGATTTGATTGCAGAAGATTCAGTCCGGATGCTGCGTTTTCCTGTGGATTCACTGTGTCCTGCTGCGCCATATGTCACCGGACAAGCAATTTCCGGGGCAAAGGATCCGGCGTTTATCTCCTGTTATCGTATGGGGGATACCGTTTCTCTGGACACTGCTGGTTTTTATTGGTTTACAACGGATACAGCCATAACCGACGGGCTGGGAATCTACAGGGAATCTGTTTTTTTTCCCTGGGTCAGACAGACAATTGATATGGTAAATCCTGTAAAATACATCAGCACACCCAAAGAATATGAAAATATCATAACGCATGAAGATACAAAACTCGCTGTTGATAAATTTTGGTATTCGTTGGGAGAAACAAAAGACAGAGCCAAAGAGTTGATACGCATATATTATAACAGGGTACAGTTGGCCAACCGATTTTTTACCGCCACCAAAGCAGGCTGGCGTACAGACAGGGGTATG
Source organism: Bacteroidota bacterium (assembly GCA_034721855.1). Taxonomy (GTDB): domain Bacteria; phylum Bacteroidota; class Bacteroidia; order Bacteroidales; family ML635J-15; genus JAQIBY01. The sequence continues at coordinate 1,423 of JAYENB010000159.1, read as the reverse complement.
GTGTATGTGGTTCTCGGGGCTCCGCATGAAGTGTATAAAGATGAAGGAAAAGAAAAATGGGTGTATGGTGCTGAAGACAATTACCAGGGGCTGATGTTTACTTTTGTGCGTGATTCTGCATCTTTAAGTAACAATGAATTTTTACTTATCAGGGATAAGAGGTATAAAAATGCCTGGATGCAGGCTGTGCAATCCTGGCGCAAAGGATATGCCTATTCAGTGCCTGAATAAATTTTTGGTAACTACTCAGTGCTAAAATTAAAAATAGACGCACACAATTTTCACCGCTGAGACGCAAACCCGTCTGTCGCCGGGCAAGGTTACTAAGAAATGAAAAAATATGAATTAAATCGCTTATCATGCAATTGTGCTATCGTGCCATCTTTCAGTCGTGCTATTCTTTATGCTGACACGCAGAGCTTGCCCGGCGACAAACGGGGCTACGTATTCGTGCTGTCGGACAGAGTGACAGGCGAAATAAGCTGTGTCGAAACATCGGATAAAGAATGCTTTTTTTTATTAATTTTTAATTTTTATTAGCATGATTAATTATTTTTTGTAATTTTAATGTTTAAGAAACAGATAAACATGAATACTACAAAATTTAAATTTTTGTTACCATTGATGGTGTCACTGTCATTATCTTATTCCATTGTGGCACAGGATGTATTAACCGTAAAAGATCCCCTTACCATTAAAGCAAGTGCCGACATGTATGTAAAAGGTGCTCTAACAGGGGTAAGCGGAAGCACTGGAAAAATAACAAACAATGGCACACTAAACCTGACCGGCCACTGGACAAACAATGTATCATCCTCATTTTTAACCGGCACCGGAGAGGTTGTGTTCAATGCAACCACAGCATCCCAAACCATCGGAGGCAGCTCAACAACATCGTTTAATGATCTTACCGTTGATAACAGCGGTGGTGATGTGTTGCTGACACAGGATATTTTTGTTGAAAATACCCTGAGCATGGTTACCGGTGACCTGGATTTACAAAACAGCACAGCAAACCTTGGAACAACAGGCAGCATCACCCTAGAATCAGAAACAACCCGAATCAAAGTAAGTGATATTAACAACCATACCGGCACTATCCGTGCTACTTGCACGCTTAATGGAGATGAAGCCGCATACAATCCGGCATCTATTGGCGTGAAAATCACCAATAATCAAAGCCTCGGTGATATTACCGTAGTGCGCGGCCATTAGGTGCAATCCGGAACCGGAAGCTATTCAGCCAATGAAAGCATTGCCCGCTATATTGAATTGCGAAACACCTCCAACGAAATGATAGATTTTGAAATGGATGCAAACAACAAACTTGAAATGAATTATTGGGATGCAGAACTAAACGATCACCCAGAAGGAGAGCTAATATATTACCAGTGGGTAAAAGAAAGCACCGAAGAATGGTGGA
>JAYENB010000158.1:0-2878 GCA_034721855.1 Bacteroidota bacterium | reverse complement strand
AGCTGCCGGGCTGTTCTGCCTTTTGGCTGTGCAAAGAAAAAGAGCGACCATGAAGCTCCTTTTTCTTGCTATCAGGCATAGGCAGAACAGCCTGGCACTATTAGCCGTAGAACGACCCCGCTGTTTTATCCCTCTCGCTAAGCGAATATGAATCGTAAAGCGAGAGGGAGAGGTGTTCCCTAAGCGAGAGGGATGAAACAGCGGGGGTGTGCCCACATAAAAATACTTGAGAACAAATGAGGGGAAACAAAAAACCGAGAAATTTTTTTTCTGATATTATAATATATATATTTACACGCTCAAAATAACAGTTTATAAGCGTGAGTAAAAACCTGGTTATCATACCAACGTATAATGAGAAGGAAAATGCTGAAGCCATTATCAGGAAGGTACTTTCATTGACAACTCCCTTTCATGTGCTGGTAGTGGATGATGGATCTCCTGACGGCACTGCTGATGTGGTAAAAGCACTGCAGCAAGAATTTGCTTCCGAAGTACATTTGATGGAACGTAAGGGAAAGCAGGGGCTCGGAACAGCATATATAGTCGGATTCAAATACGCACTCAATGAGGGATACGATTATATATGTGAGATGGATGCTGATTTTTCGCATAATCCGGAAGATTTGGTCAGGCTGCAGGCTGAATGTGATGAAAAAGGTGCCGATGTAGCCATTGGGTCCCGTTACATAACCGGCGTGAATGTGGTAAATTGGCCGATGGGAAGAGTACTGTTGTCATATTTTGCCTCCAAATATGTACGATTGATCACGGGCATGAAAGCGAAGGATACCACGGCAGGGTTTGTGTGCTACCGCAGAAAAGTGTTGGAGGCAATTAACCTTGATAACATCAGGATGATAGGTTATGCTTTTCAAATAGAAATGAAATTTAAGGCTTATTTGCTGGGATTTGATGTGCGTGAAGTGCCTATCGTATTTACAGAGAGAAAACACGGCACATCCAAGATGTCGGGCGGCATTTTTTCAGAAGCCGTATTTGGTGTCATCTCCATGAAAATTAAAGCTTTGTTTAACAGGAAAAAATATTTGAAATAAATTCACTATATTATCATAAAGTTGAAATTGTTTTGATAAAATTTTAAAAAAAATTATTATTTTTTGTTTTGTAATAAATAATGTTTACATTTGCACAATAATTGAAACGAAAATGAATTACAAACCTAAAAATTTAAATGTTATGAAAAAATTTACGATTTTATTTGGAGCTGTATTGATTGCGGCTGTTTCATTTGGACAAAAAAGCTTTGTCCTTGAGAAAAATCATGATGATGCTCAGGTAAAGTATTCATCTGACAAAGGTACGCGCGATATGGGAACAGTAATTATGACTGATGACTTTTCCGTACCGGCAAACTGGACAATTGACAATGACGCTGGTAATTCAGATGACTGGGTAATTGGTACTACTGGTCCTTCAGGATCATACGCAATTCCTCCAATTGAGTCAACCACTGCTGCCAATGGTTTTGCATTGTTTGATTCAGATCTGATGTGTAGTGAAAACCAGATTGGTAACCTTACTACTGCCAGTTCAATGGACTGTTCAGCTTACGCTGATGTACACATTGAATTTGAAACTTTTTACAGAAAGTTTCAAGACACTATTTATCTACAAGTAAGTAATGATGGTTCTACCTGGACAGATTTTGAAGTGTTTTCTGAATTTGCAGTGAACGATATATGTGGAGACAATCCAACTGTAGTTGACATGGACATTTCTTCTGTTGCTGGTAGCCAAGCAACTGTTTGGGTTCGTTTTCAATTCTACAGCCCTAACTCAGGTTGTGATTATGCATGGATGGTTGATGATGTAACTGTTTATGAATATTTAGCACCATCTAATCCTGATGTGGAAGTACTTGCTAACCTGGACGGTCTTTATCCTGTTGTTCCAATGAGCCAGACTCCATCTTTTAACTTTGGTTCTACCATTACAAATTTAGGTTCTGAAATTACCAATGCTTTTGATGTAAACATCGCATGCGTAGAAGATCCTACTTATACTGATGCAGTTGCTGCAACTGTTCCTATGGGTAATGGTGTAACAGAAGACATTATTTTCTCCCCTGTGTTTGAACCTACTGCCATGGGTCTGTATAACATTGTTGTCGACGCTTATCCAACAGGTGATTCTAATCCTGACAATAACACCGATACAACTTATGTGATTGCATCAGACACAGTCATGGCTCGCGAAGATGGAAGTATTATTGAAGGTGGTCTTGGTTTTGGTGCTGGTAGTGAAGGTTTTATGGGTCAGGGTTTTGAAATAAATAATAATGGAACTGAAATGACATCTGTTACATTTTATATCACTACTGCACTTAATCCTTTACGTGTTGATGTATATGATGACAACGCTGGCGTTCCCGGTACTATTGTCGGAACAACAGGTGATTACACTGTTCAGGAATCAGATACTGTTGGTAATCCCGTATATACTCCGCTTACTTTGCCACTTCAATCAGCTGTAGAACTTACTGGTGGTGAAAAATATTATCTTATTGTGCATGAAGAATCTGCTGTTGATAATATTGGACTTGCTTACACTGAAAATTTCTTTGTTATAGGAGAAAGTTTGGTTTCTTTTGACGGTACAACTTGGGGATATTCAGAAGATCACGGTTTTAACACAACATTCGTTCTGAGAGCAAATATAAATGAAGCTCCTGTTAACACAGGCACCGACTTCCTCACTTACAGCTTTGATGAACAAACTGGTGCTGCAACCATTGATGCTGGTGCTCATACCATTGACATTGAAGTTGTAAACGGTACAGACCTTACCTCACTAATTGCTGATTTCACCCTTTCTACAGGGGCTACCGCTACTGTTGCAGGCACACCCCAGGAAT
>JAYENB010000157.1:0-14824 GCA_034721855.1 Bacteroidota bacterium | reverse complement strand
AAATACACCCCGCTTGAAGAAGGCACTCCCGGCCGCATGCTGATCATTGCTTATGATGATTTTATGGATGAAATGGAACCCTATGTCACGTGGAAGCGTGAAAAAGGCATTGAAACTGAAATCGTAGATGTGGCAACGGTTGGGGCAACGGCATCAGACATTGGTACGTACATTGATAATGAATTCAACACAAACGGCTTGCATTACGTGTTGCTGGTTGGCGATGCCCCACAAGTACCTACAAACGAAGTGAACAGCGACAGCGACAATGAATATGTTTACCTGCTTGGCAGCGATCATTATGCAGACTGTTTCATTGGCCGTATCAGCGCCGAATCCGGAGCAGATGTTACCAACCAGGTCAATAAGCTCATTGAATACGAACGTGATTATGACAACACCAATACATGGATAGAAAATGCACTTGGCTCTGCTTCCAACGAAGGGGACGCCAGTACCGGCGATGACGAGGAATCCGATGCCGAACACCTTGCCAATATTCACATAGACCTGGAAAATTACGGCTATACCACAACCACCGTTAATCAGGATGGGGGCTCCAATGCAGAAATATCCGCTGCTGTTAATGACGGCACCAGTGTGATTAACTATATAGGACACGGAAGCCAGACATCATGGGCAAATACCGGATATTCAAACACAGAAGTAAATAATCTTACAAACGACAATAAATATCCTTTCATCTGGAGTGTGGCCTGCCTGAATGGTGACTTTAAAGAAAACACCTGTTTTGCTGAAGCCTGGATGCGAGCCACAAACGGAGGAACTCCCACAGGAGCTATTGGCATCATGGCTTCAACAATAAGCCAATCGTGGGCAGACCCCATGGATGCGCAGGATGAAATGAATGACCTGCTGGTGGAATCTTATGTTGACAATGTCAAACGTACTTTTGGCGGCCTTTCCTTCAATGGCATGTTCCACATGGTAGAAGAATACGCCTCTGCCAGCGGCCCGGGAATGGCTGATACATGGACATTGTTTGGTGATCCCTCACTCATGGTACGTACAAAAACACCCGGTGACATGGTTATCTCTCACAGTGATGTCATCAGTGTCGGCGAAACAAGCTTTTCTGTCAGTTGTGACGCTGAAAATGCATTGGTTTCTTTGACTAAAACCGATGCGGGGGAAACCGTGATCATTGGCACCGGTTATGTGCAAAGCGGTTCTGTTGATGTGCTCATTGATCCTTTTACAGCGCCGGGAAACATGAAAATTACCGTTACCGCTTACAACAAGGTCACATACCAGGCAGACATCACTGTCATTGTGCCGGAAGGCCCGTATATGATCTTAAACGATGTGCTTATTGACGATGCAGCAAGCAACAACAATGCCGTACTCAACAATGGTGAATCTGCCCTGCTTGATGTTACCCTTGAAAACGTTGGCGTGGAAACGGCCACAGGCGTAAGCGCAGAGATCTCCACCACATTTCCGGACTGCACCATCACTGATAACACCGAAACTTATGGCGATATTGCAAATGATGCCACAGCAAGTGCTGATGATGCATACGATATCTCTGTTGTGGATGGCATTGCCGACCAAACCATCATTCCCATAGAGTTTGTCATCACAGACAATGATACGGGTGTTTGGAATGCAAGCCATAACATTACCGTTCATGCCCCTGAACTCAACATCAGTTTTGATCACGTTGATGACGCTGCAGGCAACGGAAACGGCATCATGGATCCCGGTGAAGAAGTTACCGTGTATTTTCTCGCTGAAAACACCGGACATAACCTCACCGTTGCAGGCAACTGTAACATCAACATAACTGAGAATGCTTCTGCTGTTGAAACGGATGTGGCTGTGAGTGAATTATCTGCCGGCAATTCCGAACTGGTTGCCTTCACTGTTAATGTGGATGTCGGTGTATCATCGGGTAGTTCCATGCCTGCAGATTTGGTATATATTAGTGGTGAATATTCCAGCTCTATTAGTGTCAACCTTCCCATCGGTTTACAAATGGAAGACTGGGAAACCAACGATTTTTCTTCGTATAACTGGCAAGATGACGGAACTACACCGTGGAATATCGTCGGGTTAAACGAGGCCAGCAATGACTATCCTTATGAAGGCGATTATTGTGCCCGCTCCGGAAGCATTGGTGACGGCGAGACAACCACCCTTGAGATCATTATTGATGTTACCACGGGAGGCAATTTGAGTTTTTATAAGAAAGTTTCTTGTGAGGAAACCATGTATGGATATTACCTTGATTTTCTGGCTTTTTACCTTGATGATGCAATGCAGGATCAATGGGCTGGTGAAATAGACTGGTCGCAGGAAATATACAGCCTTGATGCCGGCGAACATAATTTGAAATGGGAATATGAAAAAGATGATTATTTTGGCGGAGCAGGAGGCAGTGATGCAGCCTGGTTAGATGATGTTGTATTCCCACCACATGATCAGGTAACCATCATTCAACAACAAAGTGTTGATGCAGAAAATACTGAATTTTCAATCATGCCTAATCCTGCTGCGGATATGGCACATGTAAATTTCACACTTGATAAAAAATCAGATGTAAGCATTAACCTAATGGATATACATGGCCGAATTGTGAGAACAATATATGACAGGGAATCTCCCAAAGGAAAATACAACATTGCATTTGATGTCAGATCACTGCCTTCCGGCATGTATATTATTAACATGTCTTCAAATACCATCCGCAGAACTGAACACTTCATAATTGCAAAATAATGTGCTGGAATAAATTTTTACAAAGCGAGTTTGTCAATGAGTTAAATCTATGCGAATGAAAAAATGTTTACTTTTGATGGTTTTTGCAACACTGATGGTTGGTGTTTCAGCTCAGCACTATCTTTCCCCATCCATGCAAAGCAAGTACCACATGCTCACATGGGAAGAACTTAACAATCACCGCCAGGGAATACGAAACTCAAAAGAAATCACACCCACAGCCCCTCCTACGGGATTTGTGCGCAACATTGCCGAATGGGAACGCAACCAGGGTGTGATCATTGCCTATCCATCCGGCTACTATGGTGGATTTGGCATTCCTGTTGACCTGATACAACAACTTGCTGATATCACACATGTATATCTGATTTATACAGATGCGGGGAACTTTTCAGATATTCAGGATATTTTAGCTGATGGAAATGTTAACACTGACAGTGTAAGTTATCATAATGTACCTGCCGACACCTACTGGACAAGGGATTATTCCCCATGGTTCATACAACATGGCACCCCCCCGGAAGCAGGCATTGTAAATTTTGATTACAACCGTAATCGCCCCAACGACAACAGTGTTCCTGTAGAATTTGGGAACTTACTTGGCATTGATGTTTTTGGCATGGAAGTAGAACACACCGGTGGAAATTACATGTGTGACGGCATGGGAAAAGCTGCTTCAACCACATTGGTATATGATGAAAATGCAGAATCTGAATCATACAACATTGACGCCACAGAAGTGGATGCCCGCATGGAATCTTTTCTGGGCATTACCGACTATCTCGTGGTGGATGACCCGATGGGTGATTACATTGAACACATTGATTGCTGGGGAAAATTCCTGGATGTGGATAAAGTACTTGTTGGTGAAGTGCCTGAATCGGATTCCCGGTACGAGGATTATGAAGCTGCCGCCAATTATTTTGAAAATCATAAAAGCTCTTATGGCACCAATTACGAAGTATATCGTGCCTACAGCCCGGATGATCAGCCTTATACAAACTCACTGATCATGAACGGGCATGTTTTTGTGCCGGTTCCAACCGGATCGGGCAGTGAATGGAACGATGAAGCCATAGCCGTATATGAAGAAGCCATGCCGGGGTATCAGATTCATGCCGTGGAAAACACCACCGCTCCCTCATGGCAATCAACCGATGCCTTGCATTGCCGCACACACGAAGTGGCTGATGTTGAAATGCTGCACATTTTTCATCATCCCCTTCCCGGCTTGCAAAATCCCGACGAAGATTATGAAATATCGGCAGACATTGTCAGTTATGGCGAACATAACCTCATCAGCGATTCGCTGAAAGTGTATTATTCAGTCAACGGGGAAAACTGGCAGGAGGTATTGATGAACCATGATGCCGGTAACACATACAAGGCCAGTATCCCTGCACAGAACCACGATGACACTGTTGAATACATCATTCATGCAGCCGATGAAAGCGGGCGCAGCGAAAATCATCCCTTCATCGGGTTTCCCGATCCACATGCCTTTGTGATCAACGAAGATTCAAACATTGAAACAGGAAAAACCCCTGTGATTTCTTGCTTCCCCAATCCTGCCAAAAACAATATAAACATTGCATTACATCATTTTGCGAATGAAAAAGCAAGATTGATAATCAGCCATGTCAATGGTAAAATCTGCAGAGAAATTCAATTAGAAAACGCAGATGACTGGACATTATTAAAAATTGACGTTGCTGATCTGAGTTCAGGAGCATATATAATCCAGGTAATGGGAGAGAAAAATGTAGCTGTTGGAAAATTTATCAGGTACTGATACTGATAACTGTTATGATTATTTGGGCGTGCCCCTTAATTTTTTCTTATTATTCACTTAGAGAGTAATTCGCTTAGCGGAATAAGAAAAAATTAAGGGTCGGTCTCCGGTTTTTAGCCGCTTTGTGCAGCCTTTTGCCTGCAATGCTGTGGCAGGAGCTCTGTCCCGCCGCTCTGCCACAGCAGCAGTCAACAAAGTCTGCACTGCAGCGGGCTAACCACCTACGCCCTCACGCGAACAGATAGAACACCACCCTGCCAGGTGGCTGAAACCGGTGGTTTCGAGACATTTCCGCCTTGGGGCAGAAACCCTCAGCCACCTACTTTATCTCGATATTGTAGGTGGCTTGCCGGAGGTAAGGTAGCCTTAAAACTCCGTTAGGGGTTGCACGGCGATGTGCTGAGTCCATCCGTAGTAAGGCCATCGAAGTGGATAATACTATACAATAACCCCGAAGGCGGTGCACTGAGGCACTCGAAGTGGGTGACAACATTGTAACCACGGGTGTAGTGAGAAAACTCTGTGTGAGCTTGTCCGGCTTGGTAAAACAAAGACGGAAAACGAAACCCGTGGGTTACGCAAACACCCATAACCCACTTTTGGCGGGATTTTTGCTTTTTCTGCAAAAATCGTGACAAAAGCACATTTACATCCAAATGCAAAAAGCGCATGCCAACAAAGCCATTATAAAAATCTCTGCTACCCCATCAGCAGAGCCTGTATCAGGGTATCACGCCTGAAAGGCAAAAATTTCCGGTTATTTTTTTGTATAATCAATAATAAATACTAATTTAGGGCAATTATTAACTAAAACTTTAAATTATGAAACAAATTATCAGTGTACTTATTCTCAGTTTAGCTGCCGTCATACTTGTTACGTCATGCAGTCAACAACCGGAACACATCAATACCATTCCCGGTGATGCCTTTACCGTCATGCATTTCAACCCTGATCCCAGCAATCGCGATGACATGGTAAAACAATTAGAAGAAAATGAAGATTACCAGGACATGATGAAGGAACTAAGGGAAAAAAGTGAAACCATGGCCAATATCCTTGAGGATTTTATCAAAGAACCATCTTCCATTGGTATTGACATAGAATCTGAAATGTTTGGTTTTGCGGCTCCGCTTGAAGACAACAATAAATATTATTTCGGGGTGAGCATGTTGATGAAAAAACCGGATAAATTCGAAGAAGTATTGAAAAAACTGGCCGAAGAAATGGAAGCCGACATCAGCATAGAAAGTGAAGATGATTTCAAAAAAGTATCACTTCCCTTCGGTATCGTTATGTGGAATAAAAAACAACTTCTTATGCTTGGGTCAAATGGGGAATTTGATGCACTTACCAAAGGAAAATACCTGATGACACAGGAAGCCAAAAATTCCATCACGAAAAACAAAGATTTCATGCTGTTTTATAAAAATTGCTTAGACGCCAATATATGGGTTACCAGCAACATTGATAACCTCAGCACTGAAATGTCCATGATGGGGAAAATGGCAGGGGTAAAACTCACGGATAATTATGCACACATGCATTTTGACTGGGACAAGAAAGAAGGCCAGTTTATGATGATTGCCAAGCTGCGTGTAAACGATGAAATCAAAAATATGGATTTCGAAGACATTCAAAGAATAGCCGAAGAAACAGATGCCATGGATAATATCCCTGCATTGTTAGGAAAACGACCATACGGCTATGATTATGATTGGGAAAATGAAGAATTCAATGAAGAAGATTACGAAAAAGCAATCAAAGAACTTGATAACGTATCCAAAGAAGACGTAAATTCCTTGCTGAATGAGCTTGAACGAGAGCTTGACAAGGAGATGAGTGCAGAATAATTGCAATGAAAATACAATTACATCACATTATCCCTTCTCCGCTTACTGAACTTCCACTCGAAGATTCACATATATGGAGAAGGGATATTTCTTTTGAAAGCAACACCACCTACCTGGTATATGCACCATCAGGCAAGGGAAAAACCAGTTTATTGCATATTATGTACGGACTCCGTCATGATTACGATGGGCAATTTTCGATTGACAACTACAATGCCGGCAATTTTGATCATAAAGCATGGGTAAACATCCGTAAGCATCACATTAGTCTTGTCCCACAAGGATTATGGTTATTTGATAATCTCAGTGGCATTGAAAACATTCGCATTAAAAACCAACTCACACACCACCTTTCAGAAAAAGAAATACAGTCATTCCTTGATGTGTGCGGCATGGCAGAACATCAGCATAAACCTGCAAACATACTGTCATACGGGCAAAAACAACGGATTGCCATTGTTCGTGGTCTTTGTCAACCATTTGATTTTATTTTTTTGGATGAAGCCTTTTCTCACCTTGACAATAAAAACACCGATATCATACTCAATGTAATTAAAAACCGCGCTGAACAACAACAAGCCGGCATTATTTTAACCAGCCTCTCTCCCACAGTTGATGGCGTTGATAAATTGATGAAATTATGATCTGGAACATTTTAAAACAGGAATTCAAAATTCATCAAGTCATCATTATTGCCCTGGTTATGTTTGCCGGATTCAGCATCATTATACTGGCAGCAAGGTTTTACGCTGACATCCACCCTGTGTTCACAAGTCAGGATCTGTGGCAAACTGAACATCTGGTTATCAGCAAAGATGTGGCTCCATTATCCACCACAGGCCAATTATTCGGCGGGAAAGAAAAACCTGCATTTTCTAAACAGGAAATGGAAGAGCTGCGTCAACAACCTTTCATCAGTGATTTGGCAGCTTTTACTCCGAGTAGTTTTGAAGCCAGGGTCTATACCGCCAGCGAAAAGCTGAAGGGCTTTTATTCTGATTTGTTTTTCGAATCAGTGCCCTCACGATACGTTGACCTGAAAGACCAGGAATGGCATTGGTCGCCTTCAGATAAATACATTCCAATTGTGTTGCCAAAAACCTATTTGAATTTGTACAATTTCGGTTTTGCAACAGCACAAAACCTACCACAGATTTCTGAAGAAGCTGCCGGTTTGATCCCTTTCCGCGTGGTGGTTAAAGGCAACGGCAAACAAGGCGAATTTCTGGCCCGGATAGTTGGCTTTTCTGACCGACTCAACACCATCTTAGTTCCCCAGGAATTTTTAACCTATGCCAATGCAAAATACGGAGTTTCTGACCCGCCTGTTTCACGCCTGATCTTACTGACTCCGGATCCCTCGGATACAGAACTGCTCAAATTCATAAAATCAAAAGGGTATGATTACAACAGCGAACAGCTTAAAAGCGGAAAAGCCAGGTTGTTGCTAAATACAGCTACATTGGTGGTGGTGGTAACAGGGTTGTTCATCAGCTTGCTGGCACTTTGGATGTTTGTGCTCAGTTCACAACTGCTCTTGCAAAAAAATAAAACCAACATTCATCATTTGATTGCCTTAGGATACAGTCACAAACAAATTGTCAAACCGTTTTCACAACTCAATATCATAACATGCACGCTTGTTTTTTTACTCAGTCTTATCCCCTATTTTCTTGTCAGTAATGCGTATCGTGAAGCACTTAAATCCATCCTGTGTGAAAAAACGGTATCTGATTTCCAGATTCTGTTGTGTGGCATTCTATTGCTTGCTGTTTTCACCATCATCAACATCATAAACACGTATAAAGCGGTAAAACGATTGTAAAATCAGGAACCAAGCTCTGATAATAATTCGGCAACACCCTGCTCGGCGTGGTGCCCGATACATTGAAACTCCCTTTTTAGTTCATCAGGGGCATTGCCCACCACAAAGGATTTGCCCCCGTACCGAAGCATATCCAGGTCGTTATAATCGTTTCCCACACACACAATGTTTTGCCGGGACACATTTAACTGGTTGGCAATAAACATCAGGCCTGAAGCCTTGGAAACATCGCGGGGAAAAATTTCTATCCACATGCTTTTTTGATCCAGCGGGGAGGTTGTACGCACAATGTTTACCCCGGGAAAAGTTTCACGGAGTTTTTTCAACCAATATCCCCCACCCTGTTCCACCACAACAAGTAACTGGGAAATACCTTCAAATTTGCGACACCTTTCCAAAGGCCAGGCGAACTTTTTGTATCTCGAAATCCGGCGGTAAAAATCCGGGTTCCCATGGCTGCTTTCGTAATAATAAAAATGATGATTGTCGGGTGCCGGATGATGAATCATGAAATCAAGATGATGATTTTTCAGCCATTCTGATATCTTTTTGGATATATCAACATCAAGGTTATTGCTTGCGAGAATGTCCCGCTTGGGCCAATCCATCACACCAACACCGGAAGAAAACACCAGGTAATCCAGTGGCAAGTCTTTTGGCATCACCGTATCAGCAGAGAACAAGGATCTTCCGGTGGCAATCACACGGACAACGCCCAATTCACCCAATGCCTGTAATGCATTAAGTTCAGGGGCAGCAATTAGTCCATTGCCCTGGGCCAGGGTACCATCGTAATCAAGTGCAATTATGCCGGGGAGTTTGTGCTTCATAGGATTAATCCAGCAATTGATTGTCGTTACTGAAATCATCAATAAAACCACTCACAATATCAATTTGTCCGGCATTGCCAAGATAACCACTGTATATGGCATCAAATTCCATGTTCAATTCTTTCCAGTGTTCAATGAACCCTTTCATTTGGTCATCTAAGCTGATGTGCCTGACCCCGGGATACTGCGTATGAGATGATAACACGGCCGTTGGCAAGGCACAGACTTCAATGCCCATGGTGGAAAAAATCGGGATAACCGATGACAGAGATACCCTTCCCACACCGGAAAGGTCGTGAATAGCTGCTATTTTTTGTACGGGTTTTTGCATAATACTGTGATAAAATATGTGTTTTAAAAATAGTCCTTATAAACATATTAAAAAAACAAAGATGACATTTTTTACAGGGAATCTATTGGAAGTTTTTTGTTAATACCGATATGTGTTCAATCCCGTCTATCCTGCCTGTTGGTAGGCAGGCGCCGGGCAAATTTATAATTTTAGTTCACTACCGTTCCTAAAATTTCATGATCTTTTTGACAACTTGTTGTTTGTTATTAAGAATCCTTACAATGTAAATACCCGGGGATAAATCTTCAAGATCAATTTTCAACCGGTTTGTCCCGGGTACACGTGTTGTTTTATACACGGATTTACCCTGTGGAGTGAACAATGATATATTCACTTTGGATTCGGGAATATTTGAGAAATAAATTGTCAGGTAATCTCGTACCGGGTTTGGATAAACATTGATATTATTATTTTCTTCCTTGCTACAGTTTAAAGCCGTAGGAACAAAAGTTTTGGAATTACCGTCATAATCCACTTGAGTTAGTCTGTAATAATTATTACCGGCGAACAGATTTTTATCGGTAAATAAATAATTTACTTCACTATTGCTAAATCCTTGTCCTTCAATTTTTGCAATTTCAAAGAAGTTTATGGCATCCAATGATTTTTCAAGTGTAAAATAATCATTGTTGGTTTCGCTCGCTGTAGTCCAGGAGATTATAGCATTATTACCATCACAAGATGCATCAAAAGAAATTAATTCTATTGGTAGCGGATTCTTTGATGAACTTAAAGAGCCAAAAGTAAATGGGCTGTAATCAGAAACCAAGTTTGAAATTACATTACCAGGATCAGTTCCGGAAATTGATGCCTGACCTTTTGTTTCCCAGTCAGCACCATTGTACCGGGCAACTACCAAATCAGTACTATAAGCATCAATACCGCTTGCAGTAGCATCTTCCCAATATAGAGTAACACTAATATCATCGTCATTTACAGCTTGGTTTAAAGTCCAATATTCAGTACTGCTTACATTATTTAATGTTCCTGTTACTGTAAGGTCTGAATAAGCGGAATTAAAATATTGAGCAGTATATTCAGTTGTTGTTAGTGATGGAGCAGATATTCCTAAACGTGCCCAAGTAGTAGCATCCCCGAGAGGAAATACAAATGCTTCATCTCCAATTTTTTTCACTTCTCCGTCAACATAACTATCACCATCACCGCCATTAGTAGTAGCATTATCGGTAATTGCAACCAAGTTTGAACCTCCAGCAGCATCAATTATACCTCTTGTAAGATCTATATTATTAGTTATAGTTATGTTCGTAGTTCCTCCAAATAATGTTTTTAATCCGGCACCTTGCCAAATTGTAAGATTGTAAAATGTTTCATCATTTGAGTTCGTAATAGTTTGATTAGTTGTTCCTTCAAATTTTACTGTCCCATTTCGTTCAACAAATGGATCTCCATTGCTACTTGAATTTGTCCAGTCTCCGCAAATATCAATATTATAATCAGAATTTGACACATCAAGAGCTGCTGTACCTGATATTACAAGGTCTCCATTTATTTGAAGACTTGCAGCCATAGTTTTGGTGCCCCCACCAGAACAGGTAAGATTATAATATATTACAGGATTTGGGGTTTTTATAGACTGTGCTCCTCCACCATTATAAATTACCGTATTTCCTGAAGCATTTGCTACAAGAGTACCTTTACCCCCTCCTGAAGCTAATAATCCTCCACCTATATTTAATGTAGAGTTTGAAGCATTAATCCAGGTAGAACCGCTATTTCCGCCGTTCATATCTTTTGAAATTGTTATTATTCCGTCATTTGTAACAGTAATATCATTTGCAATATCAACTGAACCGTTTATAGTTAAATCTGCAGTAGATAATACATCATAATTAAAATTATTAATTTGAAATGAATTAACATTATCAGTTGTACCTGTTCCATCAATAGTGAAACCAGTAGCAGAAGCATTAAGTAAAATATCACCAGTGCCTGCATCATGAGTTCCATCATTAATATAATTACCTGTAAGAGTTAAATTATTACCTTTGTTATTGAGAGTCCCTTCAATAGTTAGGCTTGCTGCTTGTTCATTTCCCGTTAAATTAATCACATCACCTGTTAAAATTTTAACATTCTTGTCTATGGCAGGAACACCAGAGGGGTTCCATGTACCTGCAACATCCCAATCACCTCCACCAGTTCCGTTAGATTCTTTCAAATCATAAACAGTAACACTATAATCTTCATTAGCAGCCGCAGAACAATCAGCAACATCGTCATCGTCAGGGTCATAAAAACCAACACATCGTAAAGTAGCATTACTGGAATTTCCCCAGTCAACAGTAACGCTATTAGTTCCTTGTCCGGATGCAATAGAGCCATTGCCAACCGGTATTGACCAGGTGTAAGAGTAATTAGTTCTTTGATTAACTGAATATGGACCTTGTGTTGAATTTTCAGGAACACTATTAGGACCTGAAATAGAAGAAGTAGGTAAAGAATGAATTGTTACATCTAAATCCACAGCCGGAGCAGTATAGCAACCGCTACTCTCAATAACTTCAACCTTTGCAGTTGCAGAAGCTGCAGCCCCCCAGTCAACATTAGCATTTTCATCGTTTGGTGTACCATCATCCAAGGTTCCATCTGTTATGGTCCATGAAAAAGTATTTGCACCGTCTTGTGGTACTATTGAGTAAGTATCATCCTGGTCGTTTGTACATACATCTGATGGTCCGGTAATAGAATTACTTGTGAAAGAAGGGCAGTCGGTGTCGCCTAATCCGAACTGTGTTCCTGAAGCAGAAATACCATCAATATTATTTCTATAACATGTTGGAGCACTGGCATTGCTGTGACTTCCGTCAAGCCCCCATGCTCCTCCGTTAGTTCGTTTTATTATTCTTGTAGAAGCATCTATTGTATAGCTGGTAAAGTCGGTACCTGTTAGCTCAAGGTTATAGTCTATGCTAGACATTGTGCCAGCAGTAAAATCCCAATATCCTTCAGTAAACTGATTATTAATATTTAATCCGTCTTCAGATAAAGGCAATCCATTACTGCCTGGGTCTGAAGCAACAAATTCAACAGTAAGCGAACCATTTGTAAGATTTGTAAAATTAATTATTGCAGGACGGTAAGAAGTACTTGTTCCTACTGGAAATAATCTATTTACTGCAGTAGAAGTCAGCCATCTTTGAAATTCACCTATAATAGTACCTGAAGTATGATTAAGAGTTCCTTCAGTAGGTGAATTATCTCCAAGAGTTAGTATTTTATTATTAGTAGCAGCATCGATATTTCCCTGTGTCATTGTTAATGTGTTGGTTACATCAACATTATTAACGAATGTTAATGTATCTGATGATTTATCAACAGTCATTGCATAAAATATCTCATCAGCAGCATTGGTTATTGACTGGGCGTCGGAGCCGTTAAAAGTAACTGTTGCTGTCCCTTCAGTAAATGCGCCACTGTTACTCCAGTTTCCTCCTACAGATAAATTAAAATTATTACAATTATAAGTTCCGCTGTTAATAGTAAGATTTCCAAGAACAGTTAAAGCTGCCTGTTGAGTTTTGGTAGAAGCGCCTGTAAATTCAAGATTATAATATGAAGAAGAAGGTGTTTTTATATTCTGAGCTGCTGTTCCGTTGTAGTGTACAGTATTATTAGTTCCGTTAGCATTAAGTGTAGCATTTGTTAAAAAGTCTCCTGCAATTTTAACAGTAGAATTTGAAGCATTGGTCCAGGTATTTGTAGCATCAACATCAACCAAATTTTCTGCAATTGTAATGCTGCCATTATTAGTAACAGAAATACCCGCATCGGTAAATTCGAAATCACCATTTGTAATATTCAACACAGCAGTAGATTGTATTGATTTGTTTCCTGTAGCAATTTCAACAGCACCACCTGTGAGACTTATAGTTCCTGTGCCGTCAATTGTTGTAGATGTCCCGTCTAAAACAAGAGAAGCAGCAGAAGCAGAAGTGTATGACCCGTTAATTGATATATCTCCTGTAACAGTCAATTCTTTTCCATCTGCATCTAAAGTTCCGCCTGTATTTATGTAAAAGTTATCAATAGTGGTGCCTTGTCCGCCAGTAGTTAATGTAACAGTATGAGTATTTAAGATACGAACATTATCAGTACTTTGAGGCACACAATTGCAATCCCAGGTTGAAGCAGTAGTCCAGTCTCCAGTTTGAGCACTTTCAATAATAACATAAATATATACATCTTCATCATAAGCAGGTGCGTTACCGCAAGTACCATCCTGAGCCACAACACTAACATTTCCTGTTCCCGCTGCTCCCCAGTCAACTGTGATGCTTGCTGTTCCGTCTCCTGAGGCAATAGTTCCTCCTGTAACAGTCCAGTTATAAGTATAACCCAAATCTGTAACAGAATAAGTTTCTCCATTAGTATTTTCAGCAACACTGTTTTTACCTGTAATATCAGATGGTGGCACAGTATGAACAGTTACTGCAAAATCAACTGGATCACCATTTGTACATCCATTATTTTCAACTACTCGTACATTACCGTTTGCAGTACCTGTGGCACCCCAATCAACAGTAATGCTATCTGTGCCCTGTCCGGAAGCAATTGTTCCTCCCGTAATTGTCCAGGTATATGTGGAATCATTATTTTCACTTGATAAAGAATAGGTAACACCTGTTTCGTTAGTACAAACGCTGTTATCTCCTGTTATATCACTTGTTACAGGTCCTTCACATGATGTATTGTCACCAAAGCAATGTTGAGCAGGTAATTCTGTAGTACTAATACCAGTTCGTTTTGCAGTACTTCCAACAGCATTTGCATGTGTACCATCTGCAATCCAGTCACTTCCGGCATCTGCCCGGGTTAGCAATCTTGTAGCAGCAGTAATTGTAAAAGCATCAAAACCGTTACCAGTAAGCTCAAGGTCGTAATTAACAGATGTAAAGCTAGTTGTTGTAGAAAAATCCCAGTATCCGTCAACAAAAGTATTATATATCCATTCATCAAAATCATAAAGACTTAAACCACTGTTTCCGGGATTTGATTCAACAAATTTTACTGTAAGTGCAAATATTGTTCCTGCCCCTAGTATATTTATTGTTGAATAATTCTGTTTGGCAGGACGATAATAATCTGATGTTCCAACAGGAAATAAGAAATCAACAGATGTACTTGCTTCAAGAATCCACCTTTCAAATGTGCCGATTATAGTTCCGTCAGTATATGAGAGTGTCCCCTCTGCAGAACCGTCACCGAGAGTAATTTTGTTTGAGCCTGTATTTATATTACCTGCAGTCATTGTAAAAGTATTATCAATTGAAACATTATCATTTAAAATTAAAGTTCCTGATGATTTGTTAGTTGTTAAATTATAAAATGTTTCGTTAGAAGAATTGCTAAAAGATTGGTCAGATGTGCCGTTGAAAGTAACAGTTCCCTGCTGTTCATTAAAAGTTCCA
>JAYENB010000156.1:0-2902 GCA_034721855.1 Bacteroidota bacterium | reverse complement strand
GTATATAATCCCAGTTTTGAAGATGTGAATTCCGGAAATTTACTGTGTTCTTGGTACATTAGTCAGGCTGAATTCAACAGTGCCATAAATTACTGGACTATGCCAACTGAAGGTTCTACGGATATTTTCAGCATGACCCTTGCAACATCATGTTATTGTTCTCCGTTATCAACCCATTCCAGTTCCCCTGGTAGCCAGGTGCCACGTACCGGTGATGTGATGAGTAATATCACTGTGTACGGCGATGGTGGTTGTAATCCTTATCGTGAGTATTTACAGGGGCAATTAAATACGCCTATGATTCCGGGAGAAACGTATTCCGTTGAATTTTATGTTTCTTTTGCCGATAATTGTACATATGCTACTAACAATCAAGGTGTTTACTTCACAACCACACCGACAGATTGGGCGAGCATGTGCACTTATCAGGTAACTCCCCATCTGAATAACACAACGGTTATTACCGAAATGGATGACTGGGAACTGATTAGTTTTACTTTTACTCCTACAGATGCCTATGAATATTTTATGCTCGGTAATTTTTACCTTGATAATGCTACCAACACAACATACATGGGTGGTCCAAAAGGCACAATCCGTTATTTTGTTGATGATGTTAAAATTGAATTGATCAGTACTCCCCCAACATCTGATTTTACCGTTGAAACACCAATATGTGTAGGGGAAACATCCACAGTAACCTATACAGGTACAGCATCCTCTTCAGCTACTTATCACTGGACATTTGAAAATGCTGATTCTGTTGCTGGTTCAGGCCAAGGCCCTTATGAAGTATATTGGATCAACCCTGGTGATTATGATGTTTCATTGTGGGTGGAAGAAAGTGGACTTGCATCTGATACCACAACCATGACAGTAACTGTCAATCCCATACCAACTCCTTATTTTGATCTTACCGGGCTGGACTGTTACGGTGATGATGCAACAGTTACCTATACTGGTTCTGCTGGAGCAGGTGCTACCTATAACTGGGATTTTGACGGAGCTACGGTGGTGTCAGGAAGTGGCCAGGGGCCTTATGTATTAAACTGGGGTATCATTGGGAACCATGCCGTTACTTTAGATGTTACTGAAAACGGTTGCAGTTCACTGCCCAATTCTGAAACCATTAATCAGCCGTTGGAACTTGAAGTTAATTTGAATATTAATGATATCAGTTGCCATGGGGCTAATGATGGAAGCATTACAGCCAATGTCACGGGAGGAACTGCTCCGTATGACATTATCTGGTCAAATACCAGTACAAACACTACCATTTTAGGTCTGCCCAGCGGAGATTTTACTGTCACAGTTACTGATGATCATGGGTGTACAGCCACTGAAACAGGAACTGTTGATGAACCACCCCCATTCACAATCAGTGCAGGTGCTGATCAGGATATCTGTTATGATGATACGGTTAATATTTCCGCCACGGTATCCGGTGGCGTGACACCTGTTACGCATTATTGGAATGACGGCGGCGGTTTTGTTGCCGGAACTTCTCCTAATCCTGTTTCACCCGGAAACAATACACAGTATGATGTGTATGCCGAAGATGCTAACGGATGTCAGACATCTACAGTTACCGTCGATGTTACTGTCAGTGCTCCGATCAACATCGATATGAACATCCAGAATGTGAGTTGTTATGGTGAATGTGATGGAATGGCAACGGCAAATGTAAGCGGTGGCATACCTCCATATCAGTATTCCTGGCCATCCGTAACCGGTACACAAACAGACTTGTGTGCAGGAAATTATACCCTCGAAATTACCGATGACATTGGGTGTACAGAAAGTGTTGATTATGAGGTTACTGAGCCTGACGAATTGCAGCTAAGCCTCAATGGTACCGATGTTGCATGTTTTGGTGATGCCAATGGCAGCATTCAGTTAACGGTTTCTGGTGGAACAGCGCCTTATACATACAATTGGAGTAACAGTGATAATACTGCGGATGTTGACGGGTTGCCGGCAGGGAATTATGGATTAACCGTTACCGATGCGAACGATTGTACCGTATCAGCATCAACAACCATTGATCAACCCGATGAAATGCAGATTTCTATCAGCGATGACCTGTATTTATGTGCAGGAGAAGCTGCAAACATGACAGCTAATGCATTAGGCGGTGTATCACCATATACATATTATTGGGGAATTGTCGGGGGAGCCTTTTCGGCAGGAAATTCCAGCCATACCGAATACCCGTATTCCAGCCATGATTATGGTGTTTATGTTGAAGATGCAAATGGCTGTATATCAGATACAGCCTATATCGAAGTCAGCATGAGTTCAATCATGTATATGGATTTACAGGTGGATGATGTTACTTGCCATTCTTATTGTGATGGAAGTGCCAGCCTTGAAATTACCGGAGGAATAGCACCTTATGAATATTCATGGGAAAGCAATGGAAGTTCCCTTGAAAACCTTTGTTCCGGATTTTATGAAGTTACCGTTACAGACCAAAATGCCTGTGAAGTGGATACATTTTTTACCATTCATGAACCGGATACGCTTATCGGCAACATGTATGGTGAGGACCCACTGTGCCCGGGTAGTTCCGATGGACAAGCCTGGGTTAACGCTGCGGGTGGAATTCTCCCTTACAGTTATCTCTGGACAGATGGACAGGATACAGATACAGCAACAAATTTATCAGCAGGCTGGCAAAGTGTTACCATTACAGATGCAAACGGTTGTCAGATAAATATGGAAACTTACCTTACCGGTCCCGATGAAATTATCATTTCAGGCTTGGGAAACAGACAAATTTGTATTGGAGGTACAGCTAATATCAATATCGCTGTGACCGGTGGGACACCCCCGTATTCTTATTTCTGGCAAGGATCGAACGGGGATACATGGTATGGAAGCCAGTTAAGTGTTAGCCCCG
>JAYENB010000155.1:0-2910 GCA_034721855.1 Bacteroidota bacterium | reverse complement strand
AGTAATTAGTGTTTGTCCATAATGTCCAATATCTTCGTTGTAGCTCAAATTTTAAATCCTCGAATACGTTAGTATGCTGCGGTTTAAAATTTTCACACGCCTTAATCTTGAACATTCTGAACTAAACACTGACTCTATTGACAGTCTCTAATTATAAATAATGCCTGCTCTCTCCCCATCTCACCATCACTCAAACTCTCAATCTATCCGGGACTCCATCACACCATCACCCCATCGCCCCTTCCCTCCATCGTGCAATCGTGCAATCACCCTCCCCGCGTGAGGGCGGAGGCGGTTAGCCTGCTGAAGATGAGCCTTACAGCCTGCTGCTGTGGCAGAGCGACCAGCGGAAGCTCCTGTTCACAGCATGCAGGCTGAAGGCGAAGCAAAGCAGCTAATAGCCGGAGACCGACCCTTAATTTTTGGGGCTTCTCGCTAAGCGAGTAAGCGAGAAGCCCCAAAAATTAAGGGGCACGCCCAAAAACACGAAAGCACGATAGCGAGAAAGCACGATTGTACGCAACCCGAAACACGAAACCCAGAACACCAATCTTGAAATAATTTCCTTACATTTGTTGCTGTTTTCTAAAAATTAAGAAGAAAATGAAAAATTACAAACGACATCTTATTACAGCAGCCCTACCTTACGCCAACGGGCCTGTACATATTGGACATCTTGCCGGCGTGTATGTGCCTGCCGATATTTATGTACGGTATCTGAGACAACGCGGGAAGGACACGAAATTTATATGCGGTAGCGATGAACACGGCGTTCCTATTACTCTAAAAGCTAAAAAAGAAGGTGTAAGTCCGCAGGAAATTGTGGACAGGTATCATCATATAATCAAAGATGGATTCGATGAATTTGGAATCACCTTTGACATATATTCACGTACCAGCAATAAAGTACATCACGAGACGGCTTCTGAATTTTTCAAAACCCTGTACAACCAAGGTGAATTCATAGAAAAAACAAACGAACAATATTACGACGAGCAGGAAAATCAGTTTCTCGCTGACAGATACATCACAGGGACTTGTCCAAAATGCGGATACGAAAAAGCCTACGGCGACCAATGCGAAAAATGTGGCTCGTCATTATCTCCCACGGAATTAATCAACCCTAAATCCGCCATCAGTGGCAACAAACCCGTACTGAAAGAAACAAAACACTGGTATTTGCCGCTGGATAAATACGAAAACGAACTCCGTCAGTGGATACTGGAAGACCACAAAGAATGGAAACCCAATGTGTATGGACAGTGTAAATCATGGCTTGACAGCGGATTGGCCCCACGGGCAGTTTCCAGAGATTTAAACTGGGGTGTTCCCGTTCCCGCTAAAGGTGCAGGTAATAAAGTACTATACGTGTGGTTTGATGCACCTATAGGGTATATCTCAGCTACAAAAGAACTTACCAATGACTGGGAAACATATTGGAAAAGTGAAGAGACCCGCCTGATACATTTTATCGGCAAAGACAACATCGTGTTTCATTGCATCGTGTTTCCTTCCATGCTGCGGCATGAAGGCAGTTATATACTTCCGGAGAATGTCCCTGCCAATGAATTCCTCAACCTCGAAGGGGATAAAATTTCCACCAGCAAAAACTGGGCGGTCTGGTTGCATGAATACCTGAAGGATTTTCCCGGGAAACAGGATGTTCTCAGGTATGTCCTTACCGCTAATGCTCCCGAAACTAAAGACAACAACTTTTCATGGAAAGATTTTCAGGCCAGAAACAACAACGAACTGGTAGCCAACCTCGGCAATTTTGTGAACCGGAGCATTGTGCTTACGCATAAATATTTTGACGGAAAAGTGCCGCAACCCGATACATTCACTGAGAAAGAAAATGAGCTTATAAACAATGTGTTTGCATTAAAAAAGGAAATCACTGACAAGATTGAGCATTTCAAATTCAGGGAAGCACTGCAACACCTTATGAATATTGCACGTGCCGGTAATAAATACCTCGCTGATACCGAACCCTGGTTGCTTATCAAAACCGACCCGGAAAAAGTCAAAACCATATTGTATATCTGTCTGCAGTTATCTGCTCAACTGTCACAGCTTGGTAATGCATTTCTCCCTTTCTCCATGAAAAAATTGCGGGAATTCCTGAACACAGACCTGAAACCATGGCCGGAAAATGATGAGTTTGAATTGCTGAAACCCGGCCATGTAATTAACAAAGCCGGCTTGCTTTTCCAAAAAGTAGATGACAAAGAAATCCAGGCACAATATGACAAACTTGCTGCTGCCAAAAAAAGCAATGAAGAAAACAAAGAAATTATGACTGAACCGATAAAAGGGACATGTGAATTTGATGATTTCATAAAAATGGACATCAGGCTGGCTACCATCACAAAAGCGGAAAAAGTACCGAAAACCAAAAAGTTACTAAAATTAAACCTTGATGTGGGCAGCAATAAACGCACCGTGGTTGCCGGCATTGCTGAACACTACACCCCGGATGAAATTATCGGAAAACAGGTGGCTTATCTCGCCAACCTGAAACCCAAAAAACTCCGTGGCATAGAATCACAAGGCATGTTGCTCATGGCCAAAGAACCCGATGGTAATTTGCGGTTTATGGAACCGGATGCAAAAGGGCAAAATGGTGCTGTTATTGGGTGACACGGATTACACGAATTAACACGAATTGTTTTGCCACAGATTGACGCAGACCGTGTCCGGCGGAACGAAGTGGATACGGAAAACCCGATGGCACGAAGGGGAGATTGAGTGACGGAGTGGTGAGTGGTGAGTTGTGAGTTGTGAGTTGTGAGTTGTGAGATGGCACGAAGGCACGATGGGGCGAACTCGAAACCCGAAACACAGCTTGTCCGGCGGTAAGTTTATCCGTCTTCATTCCATCCGTCTTCACTTCATCCGTCTTCACTTCAT
>JAYENB010000154.1:0-2915 GCA_034721855.1 Bacteroidota bacterium | reverse complement strand
GCGCCATTGAGCAAAGTGGCTGTCCAACGTTTCTATGGCCCTGCTCAATTCGCGCTCATGCGCAAGACCGGCTAGCTCCCGCAGCTTCTTACGAATTGGTTTTACATACTGATGTGTCATATTTTATAGTATTATCAAGGTGCTAAACAGACAACTGATTTACAAATGGACGTCCCGCAACTTCTCCCAGTATGGATGGGGTAATCACAATGATTGAGAATACCATAGCGATAGCGATTTAACATCCTGCAAAAGCTGTTCAGGGCCCTGTTATTTAAAGACTTCGCCAATGTGCACCAGTGGTCGATTGCTTTATAAGGGTCTTGGAGACGCCCTCGACTAATTAGACTTATGGTTATTTAACCGATAAAGCGTTTTGGCAATTGCAGAAAGTGACATCATCAAACAACAGATGTGCCAATATCATAAGTATGTCCAGTTAGTCAAGGACTCCAAGCCCTTCAAGAGAGCTATGGGATGCAATTGGCAATCTTTGATTTTTTAATAAAAATCAGTGCCTGTTATTCATTTTTCAAAACACAACACCATGCACACCCACTGTTTGGATGTCCACTTGGTTCCCTAACCGGAAAAGGGCCTTATGATAAATATCTTGACAGCATTTTTTTCACAAATTATAACTAATTCAAAAAGTTGAATATTTTTTTCGCTGTTCTCAAATTTCAGTTTCTCATTTAGCAACCGATATATAAATATAAGCAACAAAACCAATCAACTCTGGGATAATGTCTTATGAAAATAGATTATAATTTTATTACTTTAGTTGCTTTAGGAAGCTTTAATCCTGCAATAGTTTCTCCAGATTTTTTAAACACAGTATGTGAACTCAATTTGGGGAAACCCTACGACCAATCACCACCTGATATTCCTGTAATTAGACATCTTCAATTTCAGAATCTCAAATTCACAGTGGAGATGAATAGATTGCAAATAATGGAAACAGGAATTGAAGATATCGCTAAGACAAGGGGCTTGAGTATTTTCAATGTTTACTACGAAAAGCTTCCTTACACTCCGCTCAAGGCTGTTGGAGTGAATATCAACTGTGATCTTATTGCTGAAATGGAAACCAAAACTGAAGCTTTGAAGAAAAAAGTCAGCAATCCAAATACTTATTTAGATTTCTTTAAAACTAATAAGATAAATGTAATTGAAAGTTCATTGCAAACTAAAGCTGATAAAACGTGGATGAGTTCAAATTATAACATTGAAAACGTACAAGGCTTGACTCGATCCATCAATGTTACACAAAAGAAAGATTCTTTAACTCTCAATTATAACTATGAAGCTGGGGAGGTGGATAAACATAGGTTGAATTTATCCTTACTATTAGATGGATATGAACAATTTTGTCACGAGTTTTTGAATTTTGTGAAATACTTGGAGGGTTAATTGATGGAACAAGCCTTAAGCACAGTCAATATACCTTACGATCCTGGCATGGGCGAGGGAAATGGCGACTGGAATTATAATGGTCATCTTGCAACGAATTTGGCCGGCTTTTTTTCACAACCAACTATTTTTGGTAAGCACAACACATTTTCTACCCCGGAAGAGGCTTATTCTGACACTGCCAATGTTGCCGGAAAAACTGTTTTATTAAATCTGAAAGGAACAATTGATTGGACTGGTCTTGCACTTGAAGAGCTTGAGAAGGTATATGAGGAATGTTCAGAAGCAAACTGGGATGGTTACGGGGCTATGCCGATATCCCGTGAAACATATTCCAAAGCACGTAAGTTGCCAAGAATGATTCCTTCTTCTTTGCCAAGGCCAGACATTTCGGCTGAGCCGGATGGTGAAATAACATTTGAATGGTATAAGGAAAAGTATTCTGTATTTGTGATTAGTGTTGGTAGTAATAATCTCGTCACCTATGCTGGATTGTTTGGAAAAAGCAACAAAATACATGGAACTGAATATTTTGCTGATAAATTGCCTGAAATTATTCGTCATTGCATTCGTCGCTTGTTTCCATAGAGTGGTATGAAATTGCAAGATACAATATCTGCATTAGAATGCCTTGCGCGCTTTATTCTACAAAAAAAATGGTATAGAGCTGATAAAACAATAAGACATAATGCTTTTATGCCAAACCAAAATGGTGAAGTTTCGGTATACCGAACCAAGGACCTGACTTGCCAACAAATTAATGAAATAGGTCGGCTACATGTAGCTAAAATACTAAATAAAAAATTATTGGGACGGGCAGAGATTGTAACATCAAGTATTCTAAAACAAAACTTAAAAATTGAAACTGATACTGAACCACATCCGCGACATGCGAATATTATTGGATGGCCAACAGATAAGTCAAAACACAAGATGATCGCTATCGAACTCGCAGCCGAGGCGCAACTCCACTTAATAAACAATCCATGAAAAGCACCTAAGATCGAAACCTTTCAAAATTTCTGCTTAAATCGAGATGTTACGACTTTTTTGAAGTTCCCCAGAGGTGTTCGTCCTCCCACTATTTATCAATATTTGCTGCAAAAAACTTTGCCCAGCCGGAAATATTGTCCATGTTTATCAGTCGGGCGCCTATTTCAATGATGTTTTTGTTGTAATTACTTTCAAATGAATAAATTGGTTTTTGCCAGGAGAGGATTTTCTTGCAAAATGCTTCTGTCTTACTGCTGGTCCCGGCATGGACTACGAAAATGGCGGCAGACATGGCTGCAACAAACAGGTTGCGGTAATGGGATGTTTTGGCGGAAATACGTCGCTGGTTTTCATCAAATGGGGAGAGAAAAAGCAGCCGTCAGTCTTTCAGGGGCTTTTTATATTCCTTATTTATCTGCATGTTGTTTTATACCTTCTGTCATGGCAGTTCCCTACCTTCCCATCAATTTATCACTTGAATGCCAACGCATTTGTGACGGACATTGATA
>JAYENB010000153.1:9355-14956 GCA_034721855.1 Bacteroidota bacterium | reverse complement strand
AATAATTATTGTTAATATTTTAAATTATCAAGATATTCCTGGTATTCTTCGGGATGATTTTCAATCCATTCTTTTTTACGTTTTGCATAATCGGCTTGATCGGCTTCGGGATTTCCAGTGTGTTTATATTCCGGGAACCCTTCAATGGTAATGGGTGTTCTGGGGCTTTGTTCGGGATGTTCTTTTAGTTGTTCGGCTTGTTTTTCGAGGTGTCCGTTTCTGGAGACGATTTTAAAAGCATAATCCACATCAAGTTCGTTGAGGATATTACGGATGTAATGAGGATCTATCTCCGGATCAACATAAAGCTGACATCGGTCTTCCATGTTTGGGGTTTTGAAAATCCTGCCATCAGAAATAGCGGGGTCCATAAGCAATTTTTCCAGGATGGCATTTTCATGGTCTTTATCTTGTATTCCATCAATGTGAAAATAAACTGCTTTTTCAGGACCAATTTTTTTCATGTGTGTAAATTTCAGTTCAGGTTCTTCAGCACTGGAACTGTTTTGAGAAAAACCCGGAAAGGCAATCAGGCTGATGATTGCAAGCAAAAGGATCTGTTTATTAATCATAGTCTATCGTTTTATTAGTTTCTAAATAAAGTTACTTGTCCTTGTTTATTTTGTGTATTACCATATTTGTCTTTGGTTGTAATTTTCCACAGATAAACACCTTGTTCAGCCGGTTGATTTGTTTGCTGGTTTATCCCTTTCCAGGGATTGTCAAGGTCATCTGTTTCAAATATCAATTGTCCGTTTTTATCAAAGATCAACATTCTGTATTCCATTGAGCGGATATCTTCTCCCACTGGTCCAAAACTTGCATTCACACCATTGCTTGATACATTGAAAGCGTTTGGCACGTAATAATCATGTTCAATTTCAACCTTTAGCTTTTTTGTTATTTCCTGCGTACATCCATGTTCATCAGAAACCGTTAATTTAACCGGATAAGAGCCGTTATTTTTGAACTCATAATCCACAACAGCAGTATTAAACTGTTTATTGTCAATAAACCATTGACAGGAGATATCTCCGGATTCTACAGTGGTAAAGGTATATAAATTTTCATTCTTATCAAAATAAATTTTTGGATTTTCTATGCCATAACATATAATCGGTTTAGATTGAATGCGTTGTTGTAATTCATCTTTTTTAAATGGTTTCAGGTACAAACTCGCCTTATATTCTCCCGGTTTTTCGTAAACATGTTCGGGGGTTTGTTCCTTAGATGTGGAGCCATCGTCAAAATACCATTTTATGTCATATTTTTCAGGATCAACATTGCTGCTGAATTTTACTTTTACGGGGATGCAATGATTGTCAACTGCAACATTTATCTGAGGTTCTTTTTCAGTGTGCTGATCAGATTGTTTGTTGTCAGATTTCTCCTTGTTATCACACAGGTTTTCCTGAACCTCATCATTGTTTGACAATGCCTTGTTATCAATCTCCGGAGTGGATTCAGACGCATTGTCTGTAATGTGTGTGTCTTTTTCATTTTCAGATTGTAATGCATTTGCATTCTCGTTATCTGACAGGGGCGTTTCTGTTACATCATCCGGTTTCCCGGAGGTGAAAACCTGGGAAGATTCATTATCTTGCCCGGAATCATCAGGCATGGTATTTACAACCTGATTATTTTGTGCTGATGTTTCCTCTTTGTTTGCATTGGTATTCTTTTTATCCCCGGGTAAGCTAAATAAAATGATGCCTGCAACAAAAGCAGCAACACCGGTAATAACCGCTGCTTTAAACCAAAAGTATTTTCCCTGGTGTGGCAATTTGTTTTTTATGCCATTCCAATGGCTGGAATATCCTGAAGGTTCAAAATTTTCAAGTTTTTTCTTCAGTTCCGCTTCATATTTTGTTTTCTCTGTCATCATGTTTCTCAATATATTCATTGTAAAATTTTCTTAATCTCACTTTGGCTTTTGAAAGGTTGGATTTTGATGAGCCAATCGAAATATTTAATTTCTCGGCGATTTCATTATGTGACATATTTTCAATCACATACATGTTAAACACTGCCTTATATGCAGGGCTCAGTTTTTGAATAAGGCTGACAATTGTTTTTGCCTCCAGCCGTAGCAGTTTTTTTTCTTCTATTTCTTTTTCGCCGGTATCTTCCATGTTATTAATACCTGACTCTTCTTCAAAATTGTACGGCAATTTTTTCTTTTTTCGCAACTGATCAATGGCATTGTTAACGATCAGCCTTCTTATCCATCCTTCCAAAGAACCTTTAAAATGGTATGTTTTAATTTTCTCAAACACTTTGATGAACCCATCCTGAACAAGGTCTTTTGCTTCGTTTGGGTCGCTGCTGTATCTCATACACACTCCCAGCATTTTATTGTACAAGGTTTCGTACAGTATGCGTTGGCTTTGTCGGTTTCCCTTCTTGCAACCTTTTACCACTTTCTTCACTTGCTCATTATTTGTTAAGTCCATAGCAAAGCCTTCGATTTAATGACGTTAATAATTTGTAGTGGTTGCCAATTAGCATAAAAATTAATTATAAATTTTATTGTTATTTAAAAATTGCCTGTATTCTCTGGCGTATTGCCTGTGTTGTGCATACGTTTTTGCAAAATTATGGTAGCCTGAAATATCAGGTTTAGCACAGAAAAACAGGTAATCGTGTTTTTCAAAATTCAACACGGCATCAATGCTGCTGATTGAAGGCAAGCAGATGGGCCCGGGGGGAAGTCCCGGATATAAGTACGTATTGTAGGGTGAATCAATTTTTTTGTGTTTGTTCAACACTCGCTGCGTAAAAAAATTGCCGGTAGCGTAAATCAATGTGGGGTCTGCCTGTAAATGCATTCCTTTTTGTAACCTGTTTATATAAACACCGGCAATGCGTGGTTTTTCATCTTCTTTTTTGCTTTCTTGTTCCACAATGGATGCCAGGGTGCTGATTTCAGTGGGGGATAGCCCTGTTTTATCCGCTTTTTGTATGCGTGATTGATTCCAGAACCGGTGATATTCTTTTTTCATGCGCTCACAAAATGCGTTAGGCGATGTATTCCAAAGAAACTGATACGTGTTTGGCAAAAACATGCAGGGAAACGTGTAATCATCAAATCCATAAGAAGCGGGCACCGTATCATGATGAAAAAAATCAGCAAAATCAGCAGAATCCGGCTCCAGGTATGATGCAACTTTTCCTGCCAGGATGTTTAATGTTCTGAGCGAAATAAAACTGACATGAACCGGGGCTTGTTCGCCAACACGCAACATGTTGATTATTTCATTGTTGTTCATTCCCTTTTTTATTTTATAACGTCCCGGTTTTATGAATGAGGGATATTGTTTTTTCTCTGCTACCCAATAAAAAGATTCTGTTGTGTTTAAATAAGGGGCAATTTTTGATTGAACATGCTTATAATTTGCATCGCTGGGGATATAGATGTAAACTGATTGTTTGTTGGCGGGTAAGTTGGTATTTGGGCTGTATATATAGCGATAATATTTATAACCAAGTGCTCCCAGAACAATGATTATTGCTAACAAAACCAGTAAAACGATGGTCCATTTTTTTTTCATGATCTAAGGTTTAATGACTATATTTTTTGGATAGGATAAAAATAGAAAAAATCCACGTGCAAACATAAATAAACTTAAAGCAGCCCACATTCCATGATTGTTCCATAGTTCAGAAAAAAAGTAGATAGCAGGCACAAAAATAAAGACCACAGCAATGATCATGGCGTTTCTCAATGCTTTTCCGGCAGTGGCCCCAATGAATATTCCATCCCAGACAAAAGCAGAAAAAGAGATGATTGGCAACAGAATAACCCATACTCGGTATTCTCTGGATAATGCAATGACAGAAGCCTGGTCTGTTAACAATAAAATGATTTCTTTATTGAACAATAAATATACAAGAGACACTAGCATACTGACTGACACACCCCACACAAACAACTTTTTAATGACCAGTTTCAGGTTTTTTCTGTCACCGGCTCCGATATACCGCCCTGTGAGTGCTTCGGCAGCAAAGGCAAAACCATCAATAAAATATGAAAATATCCATAAAAACTGCAACAACAGTGAATTTACCGCAAGGATATCATTCCCCAGTCCGGCGCTTTTGGCATTGAAAAAGTAAAAACTGCCTGTCAGCAAGAGCGATCTGATTAAAATATTTTTATTGACATGCATGAATGAGGTCAGTGCTTTTACATCAACCAGGGATTTTAATTTCCAGAACACCTGCATCCTGTGTTTATGTTTTAGCAGCAACAGCACAGCAATAACAAGTCCTGAATATTGAGCTATCAGTGTACCGAGTGCAACCCCTTTGGCTTTCATGTCAAAAACGAGAATAAAGAGCAGGCTAAAGGCGATGTTAATCAGGTTAACAGATATGGTGATCCACATGGGTGTTTTTGCATTTTGCATGCCGATATACCATCCGGTTATGGCGTATAATCCCAAGGTTGCAGGGGCAGCCCAGATGCGGGTTTTAAAATAAATTTCAGCGATGGTTTTCACCTCCGGTGATGCATTCAGAAAATGAAAAGCAAGCCAGGCAATGGGTTTTTGAAGCAGTATCAGCAATATGCCAAAAATCAAAGCCAGGCCAAGAGCCCGACCAAGAATAAGGAAGCTTTCCGGGATGTTTCTTGCTCCCCTGTTCTGTGCTGTAAATCCACTTGTTCCCATCCTGAGGAAAAGCAAGCCCGCATAAATAAACGTAAAAACAGTGGATCCCAGGGCAATGGCACCAATATAAGCAGAATCGCTTTGGTGGCCCATCAAAGCAATATCCACAAGCCCTACCAGTGGCACTGACAGGTTGCTAACAATGTTTGGTATGGCCAGCCTCAGGATGCGTTTGTTCACAGATCGTTGAGGTTTATATCCTCCGGATTGCGAACTATAAGCACATCGTAATCACCGAGGTATTTGAACCCGTATTTCTTATACAGGTTTTTGGCTGTGTGATTGGTTTTTCCCACTTCAAGCTTGATCTGCAAACCTTCATCCATTGCAAACTCCATGCACTTTTCCATGAGGAAATGACTGTATCCTTTTCCCTGGAATGCCGGCAAGATGCCAAAATGATGAAGGTAAAGCCTGCGTTGATCATTGGTTATCCATGAGGTGCCGATGATGCCGTGATCATCATCTTCGAGGATAAACAGTTTTCCACCAAAGTTGATGGTATCCTCAATAACATCAAGATTATCACCCCGATGCTCGCTTCCCATGTCTGTTTTATTCCAGATATGAAGCACATCCTGGTAATCTTCTTCTTTAAATTCACGAACAAATTGTGCCATGTGATAATTATTAACTAATCAGTATCAACAAAAGTAGTTTTTCACCGCAAAGACGGAGACCCGTCTGTCGCCGGGCAAGGTTACAAAGTTTAAAAATTTTAAAATTTATTTACAAATCTTAAGCGATTTAATTCTTCTTTTTCTATTTCTTAGTAACCTTGCCCGGCGACAAACGGGTTTGCGTCTTTGCGGTAACAATTGCATGTACCTGACTATTTACGATTAATCATATAATTCTACATATAATTGTCCGGTTTCAAACCGTTTGACAATAACGGGACTTCCCTGTTCGATGTACCCATTTATTG
>JAYENB010000153.1:0-9255 GCA_034721855.1 Bacteroidota bacterium | reverse complement strand
CGTCTTTGCGGTAACAATTGCATGTACCTGACTATTTACGATTAATCATATAATTCTACATATAATTGTCCGGTTTCAAACCGTTTGACAATAACGGGACTTCCCTGTTCGATGTACCCATTTATTGCTTTTGCATCGTATATTTTTTCATCAATTTTTATTTTACCTGATGGTCTGAGGTCAGATGAAGCAGTGCCTGTTTTTCCAATCATATCCCGCCATGAGTAGTCGGTACTGATGTATCCCTCTTCTGTTTTTTGAGTGGTGTCCAGTGCCAGTGAGCCGAATAAACGCGTGGATTGCCCGAAAAGTTTGCCTGACAACCATATTGACATGAAAAACGACAGCGTAGAGGCTACAATAACAACAGCGAGGGCTTTGACAAGGGGGGCAAGGTTAATTTCTCCCTGAGGCGGATTGATTTCATATTCACCAACCATTGACATAGCAAGGCCAATGATAAGAGCCGCAATTCCCAATATGCCGGCAACACCAAATCCCGGAATGACAAATATTTCGACCGCTATCAGAATGACCCCGACAATGAAAAGCAATATTTCCCATTGTCCTGCCAGTCCTTCGATGTATGCAGGGGCAAAATACAGCAGGGCTGCAGCTACAGCTATAATAAAAGGAAACCCGATGCCGGGAGATTGCAATTCAAAATACAAGCCCCCGATGATCAGCATGACCAAAATGCCCTGAAACCCCGGGCTGGTAAGAAACCCAAGAATTTTATCCATAGCTGTGGGTTCAAAGGTTTTGGTTTCGTAATCACTGATGCCTTGGTCGAGCAACAGGCTTGGAATATCTGCATAAATGCCATCACAAAAACCATTTTCTTTTGCTTCACTCGCAGTAAATGTCAATACTTTGGTGGAGTCTATGAGGCCAGCAATGTACACATCCGGGTCAACCATGGCTTCAGCAATAGCGGGGTCGCGTTTCCACACATAACTGGTATCGTTACCATTGATAATGGTGTCTTTTCCCTGGGCTTCAGCAGTAGAACGCATGGTAGAACGCATGTATGACTGGTATTTGTCTGGCATGGCTTTGCCATCCTGGCTGACTACGGTTGCTGCGCCAATGCTGCTGCCTTCTTTCATATAGATTTTGTCACAGGCAATGGATATCAGCGCTCCGGCTGAAGCAGCATTGTTATCAATGAACACCCACACAGGCATATCAGCATTCAGGATTGCCGTACGTATTGAATCGGCTGCCACTACCAACCCCCCATAAGTATTCATGTGAATGAGAAAAACATTAGCTTCAAGACTGTCGGCTTCATTGAAAGCCTGTTTTGTGTTTCGCCAGGCTGACATGCTGATCTTTTCAAAGATGTCAAGTTTATAAACCAACAATTCACGTTTATTTGTTGTATCTCTGCCGTTTTCCGGTTTACCAGCTACATTGCCTGAAAACAATATACAGAGGGATATCAGTAATGGAATAACGATATTATACCTGGATGCCATGGTTTATTTTTTATTCAGGATAAAATGCCATGTTTTTGTGTTATTGGCTTGTTCTTTTTCAGGAATGGAGATAGTTTTGGCAATGGGTTCCATGTCTTTATGGTTAATCAATAATACATAATCTTTCCCTTTTGAGAGGGTAATGAAATATTCACCGTTTTCATCTGACATGATGGTTGTGACATGATTTCCTGTTTTAGCGTCTGAAATATCAATTTCTGTTGCAATGGGGTTTTTGTCTTCATCAATAATATTTCCTTTTACCACTGTTAGTTTTGGTTGTTTAAATCCAAAATCCATGTCGTCGAAATATTTTTTCATGTCAATGGAATATACATCAGATTTTCCCATGCTGCTTTCCCTGTTGCTGGATATGTAAGCTGTGTTTCCATCTGCCGATAAAGCAAAATGAAATTCATCGTAAGGGGTGTTGATGGGATATCCCATATTGACAGGGTCAGACCATTTGCCGTCTTTCTTTTTGCTCATCAAAATATCATATCCCCCCATGGAATGTTTTCCGTTGGAAGCATAAAACATGGTATTTCCATCGGGATGAATAAAAACGGATATTTCATCATCCACTGTATTGATGTTTTTGCCTAAATTCCTGGGCACACTCCATCCATGTCCAATTTTATGAGTGACCCACACATCTCCCTGGCCAAGCCCTTTTTTCATCCTTTCGCTGATAAAATAAAGGCTGTTGTTGTCGGCTGTAATGCAGGCAGAGGTTTCAAAATAACTGGAATTGATGGATTTTTCTCCATGAAAAAGTATGTCAAAACCGTGTCCGATTTTTTTGAAAAAACCCGAGGGGGACTTTTCCCTCAATGGTTGGGGTTTGGTCCATGTCCCTTCATTGTTTTTGTGTGATACATATATGTCACCGCTTTGCGTTATACCGTTGATGTTCATGTAAATAAAAATAGTTTTTCCATCGGGAGAAATACTGCTGCTGGCTTCATAAGCATCAGTGGTGTTTATTTCGCCGGGGATGGGGTTGGCTTCAGACCACGTGCCGTCTTTTTGTTTGTGAGAAATATAAATGTTGTCAAAATATTCGCCGGTAACCGGGTCTCTAAGTGTCTTACTGCTTTCAGGGCGACGGGATGTGAAAATCAATACGGTCTCGTCAGCGGTGATAGAGGGGTTGGCATCCACGTATTTTGAATTAATGGTTTTCCCCATGTTGGATATGTCAACATCAACTTTTTTGTCCATCAGCCTTACGGCATTGTTCACTTTGTTCAAATATACCGATGCCGGGTCAGTTTCGGCTTCTTCTTCCGAAAGGGTATTGAGGTGTTTCTCGTAATGTTTTTTAGCTTTTTCAAACTGTTGATTTTTTTGATATGACCGTGCCAAATAGAAGTCAAGCATATCAAAATCATCGTTTCCTGCTTCTGCGCATTTTTCTAATGGCGGGATGGCATCCTCAAACCTGTCTATAACAAAATAACATTCCCCAAGCCTGAAATTCAGCGTAATGTCATTGGGGTTGGTTTTCATCATGCCTTCATACATCTTCAATGCTCCAGGATAATTGTCATTATTGAATTTCATGCGGGCCTGTGCCATTTCAAATCTAATGTTCCTTGGCTTGCTTGTGTCTGGTTTATGCGTGTTTTGTGCCGATAAAGCGGGACAAAAGAAAAATAATGCCAATAAAATAACGATGTGTTGAATTTTCATAAATATGTGGGTTATGGTGTTTTTTTCAGGACTAAAATAAACAGTTTTAATGAGTTGAGCTAATGTTTTTCGTTTTTTTCAAAAAAAGGTGCATGCCCTGCCTTTTAGAATCATTCCAATGATAATCCAACCTGTGTTTCAGATACATTTCAGCAGGCAAGTGCTTGTATTTTTGACCTAATGTTTTCAATGTCTTATCTATGTTAGAGATTCCATGTTGCAAAGATA
Organism: Bacteroidota bacterium; assembly: GCA_034721855.1. GTDB lineage: Bacteria > Bacteroidota > Bacteroidia > Bacteroidales > ML635J-15 > JAQIBY01. Next base: position 5,851 of record JAYENB010000153.1, on the reverse strand, counting down.
CATTAAATTCTTTTTTAAAAAATTCAGGTACTTTTTTTGTTGTTACCCACGCAGCAAACACAAACTCTTCACCTGTCAAAGTGTGCCAGGCTTCTGCCAAATCATATTTGTATGCAAAACGATTGGACATCTCCAGTGCTTTGTCCCCGATGATGACACCACCGGTATTATGTTGTATCTCGCGTTCGTATCCATGGGAGGCTTCTATCCACGTTGGAGTGATATGCCAATGTTCGTTAGCGAGGATGCGGACAAGGTTAACAGAAGTTCTGGAACGATAATCTAATAAAATTTCTGACATCTTATCCACAGGTTGCTGTCCGAAAAGGAATACGGAATCAATTTGTTTTTTTACGCCAAGGCAATAATCAGAAATAATCTCATAATCTTTAAGTTCTGGTAATACGGCAATGGGAACCAATCCAATGTCTGCGTCACCGTTTTTTAATTTGGCAGCACATACCGAAGGAATATCATAATCAATGGATGTATGTGAAGCAATAAATTCTGAATTTTCCAGTCCGTATCGGAAAGGCAGGGTGTTCAGGAAATCAACCGCTGAAATTTTTATCTTTTGATCCATGAGTTTAGTTTAAAAAGTAAAAATAACAAAATTTTCTACCAAGCCACAAAGACACCAAGTTTCACAAAGTACTGGTATTCAATAAATTTAATTTTGTGATTTCTTTGTGTCTTAGCGGCTTTGAGAGATATAATGACTTTTTAGACCGGGCTCATCCATGAGTCTGACATTCAATATAAATAATCCTAAAACATACTTTATTATTCGGGTTAACCCTAACTTAGATAAACCTCGTAGGTTAAATAACCAAAGGGGTAAACTAAAAATTCTAAATCCTAATTTTTAAATATTAAACAAATCCAAATTTTCAAATCTATCAATTACCAAAACATTTTCTTACCAAACTGTTAGAATTTGCTTTAAATTTCAAAACTTGTCCGGCGAAGACGGATGTAAAATATCAAATTCTGAATGATAAAGTGAAGAACCCGCTTGTCGGACGGGCAGGGAAAAGAACAACTTTGAAATTTTTCATTCAACATTCGATATCCGTCTTCGCTCTCCGTCTGCGCTCCGCTCCGCCGGATAAATTTACGCCGGACAAGTTTTGTCATTTAATTATTTTATTTAACACAAAATCCAATGCTTCTGAAGGTTTGTTATTTTTAAAATGCAATAGTTTTCTAAGATACACACACTATGTAAAACCCCGATGAAACCACATGCAAGATGCATATTTTTTTTACCTTTGACAAATAAAATCATAAACATTATGACACATTCAATATTGAATGCTATTGGCCCGGTAGATGGCCGCTACCATGAAAAGACACAAGTTTTGCAGGATTATTTTTCTGAGAAAGCCCTGATATATTACCGGCTGAATACAGAAATCCAATATTTCAAAGGCTTGTGTCAAATCCCCTTGCTACAGCTTAAGGGAGTAAAACAGGAGCAATTAAATCAACTGGATAAAAAATTGGGAAATTTCAGTGACAAAGATGCAGAAGCCGTAAAACAGATTGAAGCCACCACAAACCACGATGTCAAAGCCGTTGAATATTTACTAAAAAGCTGGTTTGATGAACTTGACATGGGAAAATATAAAGAGTTTGTGCATTTTGGCCTGACATCCCAGGACATTAACAACACAGCCATTCCTTTGTCACTAAAACGGGCATTTAATGATGTGTATATGCCGGCAATGGAGGATGTGTTGAATGCGCTTGATGTGTTGGTTCAGAAATGGGCTGATGTGCCTATGCTGGCACGCACACATGGTCAACCTGCAAGTCCGACACGGCTGGGAAAAGAAATGGCGGTATTTTCGGTGCGGCTAAAAGAGCAACTCACTTTGATGAAAAAAATACCTTTTGCAGCTAAATTCGGAGGTGCAACCGGCAATTTCAATGCCCATTACGCAGCTTACCCTGAAATTGACTGGCATAAGTTTGCAGATGAGTTTGTGAATGATACGTTGGGCATGAAACGCTCATTTCCAACCACACAAATTGAGCATTACGATTACCTGTCTGCCTTCTTCGACAACATGAAACGTATCAATACCATTCTGACTGACTTTTGCCGTGATATATGGCTGTACATCTCAATGGGTTATTTTAAGCAAAAAATAAAACAAGGCGAAGTGGGCTCATCGGCGATGCCACACAAAGTGAATCCTATAGATTTTGAAAACGCCGAGGGAAACCTCGGAATGAGCAGTGCCATCGCTGTTCATCTGAGCGAAAAATTGCCGGTAAGCCGTTTGCAGCGGGATTTAACAGATTCAACCGTGTTGCGAAACACAGGCCTTCCCTTTGCTTACACCTTGATTGCTGTAAAATCCATATTGAAAGGCATGGATAAACTGGTGTTGAATCAGGATAAAATCATGGATGACCTTGACAACAACTGGGTAGTGGTTGCAGAAGCCATTCAGAACATCCTGCGCAGAGAGGGATATCCGAAGCCATACGAAACCCTGAAATCGCTGACACGTACGGGGGAGAAAATAAATATGGCTGTTTTACACAATTTTATTGATGGGTTGGATGTTTCTGATGTAATAAAAGAAGAATTGAAGAACATTACACCACAGAATTACCTGGGTCGCTGATGAAAGATTTATTCCGCATATTTAAATATATATGGCCCTATAAATACCAGGCCTTGCTCAACATTATTCTGAATATAATGAGCACCTTGTTTGCGTTGTTTTCATTTGGGATGGTGATTCCCTTTCTCAGTGTGTTGTTCAATCAGCAGGAAATGGTGATGGAAATGAAACCCTGGGCTTTTCAATCGGATGTTATTATTCATAATTTTGAATACTGGCTTAGCCAAATCATCATATACCACGGAAACCTTACTGCTTTGGTATGGCTTGGCATCCTGGTGACTTTTGCCACCTTGCTGAAAACAAGCACCTGGTATTTTGCCAACTTTTTTATGGTGCCGGTAAGAAATGGTGTTGTCAGGGATATCAGGAATAGGCTATACCGTAAAATCACAAGCCTGCATCTCGGGTATTTCAGCGAAGATAAAAAAGGCAACATCATAGCCCGGATGACCAACGATGTGCAGGAAATAGAAATATCCATTATCAGTTCTCTGACATTGCTGTTCCGGGATCCCATAAAAATCATTGTTTTCATGACCACGCTTTTCCTGTTCAATGTGAGGCTTACCTTGTTTGTGTTGATTGTGCTGCCCGTGGCAGGATTGCTGATAGGATGGGTAGGGAAATCCCTGAGAAAGAAATCCCAGGAAGGACAACGCAGGATGGGAGGACTGATGTCCATGATAGAGGAAAGTTTGTCGGGATTGCAAATCATCAAAGCCTTCAACGCAGAAGAACAACAGGAAAACCGTTTTTTTGATGCCAACAAAGGTTATACCAGTGTGCTGAATAAAATTAACCGGCGGCGGGCGTTGGCGTCTCCCATCACAGAATTTCTTGCTACAGCAACCATTGTGTTTGTGATGTGGTATGGCGGAAGGATTGTGCTGGTATCGGGAGAAATGGAATCCAGTGTGCTGATTGGTTACCTGTTGATTTTTTCACAGGTAATTACCCCTTCAAAAAACCTGAGTACAGCTATGTATAGTGTTCAAAAAGGTATGGCATCTGTTGACCGCATCAATGAAATTCTGAAAGCTAAAAATAAAATTCAGGATCCTGTAAAACCGGTAAAAAAAGTTGATTTCAAAGATTCCATCGAATATAAAAATGTGAACTTTGCCTATGCTGACATACCTGTGCTGAAAAATATCAACCTTAAAATCAAACGCGGACAAAACATTGCGCTTGTCGGGCAGTCAGGGTCAGGAAAAACTACGCTTGCAGATTTGTTGCCCCGGTTTTATGATTTGAAAGAGGGCGAAATATTGATTGATGGGATCAACATCAAAAACATCACCATGAGTGATTTGCGGGCGTTGATTGGGTATGTCAATCAAAATCCGATACTTTTCAATGACAGTTTTGCCAGCAACATTGCTTTTGGTGCAGACCATGTGAAAGATAAAGATATCATATCAGCAGCTAAAACAGCCAATGCACATGAATTTATTATGGCTGCCGAAAACAGATACGATACCAACATTGGTGATTGTGGCGGGAAGCTTTCCGGTGGTCAACGGCAGCGCATCAGCATTGCCAGGGCTATATTGAAAAATCCGCCCATCATGATACTTGATGAGGCAACATCTTCACTGGATACGGAATCTGAAAGACTGGTGCAGGATGCGCTGGATAAACTGATGAAAAACCGTACCTCCCTTGTCATTGCCCACAGGCTTTCTACGATAAAAAATGCCGATGAAATTTGCGTTATGAAAGACGGGGAAATTGTGGAACGGGGAAAACACCAGCAGTTACTTGAATTGGACGGTATATATACGAAGTTACATTATATGCAAATGAGTTGATAAGGAGTAACCGCTAAGACGCAGAGGCGCGAAGAAATGAAGAAAAAAGAAGTATTGAGTAACCGCAGAGATGTAGAGGCGCAGTGAAATGGAAAAAACGATAGCGAGATGGTTTCGAGTTTCGTGTTCCGGGTTCCGTGTTCCGAGTTTCGGATTTCGGGCTTGTGTGATAGAGAGATTGAGGGATGGTGAGATGGAGAGACAGAGTGACTGAGCGATGGAGTGAGTGAGAGATGGAGTGATGGATGAGCTGTCTGACAACAAGGATGTTTTTGTTTTTGTAGTGAATTGTTATTTTTGTTGATATACATTTATTTTTTGTTTACACTGTTTTGTTACGATTATGAAAAAGGAAAATAAAAATACATTGATAACGGGCCTGCTCGTTTTGGTGGTAGGAGTGGGTGTTTATTTTGCATTTTTTCACGAAAAGACATTGCCACGGCCGGAGCTAAGTGATCCGCCCAAACTTGTTGAACCAAAAAACCACAAATATTCTTTCGATAATCCGCCGGTATATAAAAAAGAGGGTGAAGTCAGGTTTACAGACGGGCAAAATGGTGAATTGATAAGCCGGATAGATGTTGAAATCGCTGATACGGAATTTGACAGGGCGCTTGGGTTGATGTTCCGCCCTGAAATGGCAGATACTCTGGGGATGTTGTTTTTGTTTGAACAAGAACGCAACCAGGCTTTCTGGATGCGGAACACCATCATCCCGCTGGATATCATTTATGTCAATTCTAAAGGAGAAATTGTGAAGATTTACGAAAACACCAAAACCCGTTCGGATAAGTCTCTGCCATCGGGGAAACCTGCAATTTACGTCGTAGAAGTCAATGGTGGTTATTGCGATGAGCACGGTATTGAAGCAGGCGATATGGTGGAATTTTGATGCATTTCATGCTTGTAACTAATCAGTGTCAGCAAAAGTAGCTCATCACCGCAAAGTCGCAATGTCGCAAAGGTTTGAAATTTGTAAATTGAACTGTCAACCCCGTTGAAAAATTTCTACGGGGTTAACAGCGGTTAAAAACTGTTAATAATGGCTTTAGTTTTTGGATAATAGCATTTGTAAATAGGAAAAAAGCTAAAAAAATGAAGAATAAGACAATTTTAATTCTAATCATAGTATTGGTTATTATGAGTTTATACTCTTGTGCACCATCAGGGACAGTGCCTAAAGAAGCTGGTTTTTTTGCAGGATTGTGGCATGGTTTTATAATAATTTTCTCATTAATAGGTAAATTGTTTGGTGCTGACATAGGAATATATGCTGCCAATAATAGTGGATTCTTTTATTGGTTGGGTTTCATTATTGGAATTGGAGGTTTTGGCGGTGGAGGATTTGCAACCAGGAGGTAAAATTATTAACAAGGATACCTCAACTAAGCACAT
>JAYENB010000152.1:0-2946 GCA_034721855.1 Bacteroidota bacterium | reverse complement strand
AAGTATTAATTTTTTCATTTCCCTGTGATGTTCTGTTTCTACAACAAGCATATAATGGCCGGGATTCATGTTTTTTAAATCAAGAACACACTGGTTTTGACCTGAAAATTCAAATGTTTTTACCGGTTTCCCATGCATGTCATATATGCTGATGTGTTGAATGCCTTCTTGTGACCCGATGGTGCAGTGGTTTTCTGCCGGATTCGGGTAAATGTGTATGTTTCCCGTTTGCTTCGTGTTCACGTTTGTTAGCGATTCATATATGTACGGGATGCTGGTTTTTACGGGAGAATGCAAACCTGCCCCGTTCACAGATTTCAGGTTGATGTAATATGTTCCTGTTTCATCGAATGGTAAATCATAATACGCTTGGCTAAAAACAGTTACGCTTTCCGGGGTACATGCCATGATGTCCTGCAGTTCCGGTGCTGAACCTACGGAAATTAGGTAGTGATCAATGCCGGAATGTTGATCTTCACTTAACCCCCATGCTACTTCAATATCGGTATCATATAATGTGTCATTGATAGCTGATGTACATTCCACAAAAACCGGCTCTGAAGGGGGTGTGTAATCCACATTGTATTGATGTTCGTAAGTATAAATATGGTTTTTTACGTTTGTAATGCAACGCACAATCTTCCCGGCAGGGGTTATGCTGTCAGGGTTTTGATAATGGTATTGATCTGTTGTGTCAGCACCCGTTGTGATGGTAAATCCATCAGTGGTTTCACGGTAAATGCGCAGGTTTTTATACCAGGATTGAGCATTGCCTGAACGGAGAGAAAAAGCAACGCCGGTGGTAATGGGCGAAGAATCTTCCCAGCTACTTATTAGTTCATCATCTATCCATGCCGTGATTTTGCCATCTTGCGGATGGTAATACACTTTCAGATTGTAATATACATCTAATTCAAAATCATACGCATCATTGGTCCGGTTGTGCCATGTGTTGTCAATGTATTCATTCAGATGAAGCTCATCCTGGTCAGGGCGGATGTAAACCAGGTAGGAATTACCACGTTCTGTTTCCGTTGGTGCATCGCAGGCAAAATGAAAGCCTGAACGGCGGTTGCTTCCACTGCCGGCCACTTTAATATCGGCTTCGAACAACATGCCATCTCCGTGGGTATGATTAACCGGAATGTAAAGGTTGGTGTTGGATTCGCTTTCATCCGATTGAAAAATGGCATTATCGCTAAATGACCATGTGCCTGTTACTGGTATCCAGGCATCATTAAGGCTTGTGGCAGGATCGTACAAAAAGCCGTCATCCTGTTGATACATCAGTGAAGGAGTTTGATTATCATTTTGATTGTATATGCAACTGAAAGCATGGGAAATGCCGTCACCATTGTTGTCAGTTTCTCCTGTGTATATGTCAAAATCACCGGTAGCCCATTCGTTGTCAAGGTTATCGGTTACTGTGCCTGAAAAACCGCTTGCACAGGTGCCACCATAGCTTGTCCATGTAGCATACCAACCGGCTTCTGTTGTCAGGTAATCGGATACAAAACGGAATGTCAGCGCACTGTCTGTGCTTGCCACTCTTAGTCCCTGTAAATCGGTACTTTCATCAATTATCATGCCTGAAAAATATGTCAATAAGGGGCTGTTGGTGTCGTAGCCGTCATAAACATACAGGGTATCATAGTCGGCTTCAATTTGCAAATCATAGAAATTTACCACAATTTTTTCTGCCCCTTCCGGTGATATGGTAAACACATAATCCTCATCATCATCATAATTGATATTCTCACCCCCTGTATCGGTAAAAATCCCATAGCATGCCTCACTTACTGTGTTGCTAATTGCGGGGGTAATTGCATTGCAATATTGCCAATCCGCCACGGTGTCTGTGCAAATACTGGCCACGCGAATATCATAGGTGGTTTCAGGTTGCAAGCCACTGAGAACAACAGGACTATTACCTGTTGTGGTCTCCAGCCATTCTGTGCTTCCGGTTGTTGTGTACTGAACATGGTATGCATTTACTTCCGCTACATCAGTCCAGCTTACTGTAATACTGTTCCAGCTTGTTGCCGCGGCTGTCAGATTTGTAGTGCCGTTACAGGCCGGGTCTGTTAGTTCATAGGTCTCCGATGCGGAACATCCGTTATCATCAGATAGCGTAAGGGCATACATTCCGGCAGGAATACCAGTGAGGGAAGCGTCAGTTTCACCACCTGACCATAAGTAATCATACGGGCCTGTGCCTCCTGTTGCATTGGTGATGATACTTCCCGTGGACGTGCCTGCTGTTACCGGGTTGTACAGTTCAGCATTGATTTGCAGGGAATCGGGCTCAATAATGGTTTCGGTGTCATAAAATGAGGTTCCAAATACATTGGTAACGGTAACCGAATATGTGGCCGGTGGCAAATCTGATAATGTCTGAGAGGTATCTCCCGTGTTCCATAGTATGTCGTGGGGGCTTCCGGTATCATTGATGATTACACTTGCGGTACCATTGCTATCGCCATAACAGGTTATGTTATCGTAGCTTATGTAAACCGGATCGGGAACTTTGCACCATTTAACAGCGTCATAAGCAATGTCCTGGTCGTCAATGCCTGTGTTATCGCCGAGAAAAACCTGACTCTCTTCTGCAGGATCAAAACGGTATTGCCCGAGGCTTACCCATTCATCGCTGTAATTAAGCTGATTGATGGTAACTGAATTTATTCCATTGGCATGGGTAATTTCATAAGTTGCTGTGGTGGCAGTAGCATGAACAGAAGGGATGTATGCCATTACTTCATAATACCCATCTTCAGGGAGATTGGGGGTCCAGCTTGCCCAAGCAATGTGTTCCGTGGCATCCATGGTGATGGTGTACCAAAAATGGCCGTTGTATCCGGCATTGGCATCCCTAAAATACCGTTGATGTGAACTGTTTTCGCTGTTGTTGAGGTAAAAACCGTGCCCATAGTGATCACTGTCAAT
>JAYENB010000151.1:0-15043 GCA_034721855.1 Bacteroidota bacterium | reverse complement strand
TAATTCCGGAACAGCAACTGCAATCATTCTAATAATTAGTTTTATTGGTCATTTTTTAGATTAATTAGAGCAATTAGAAATTAGGTCAATTAACAGTTATTTAATTTTAAAATGTGAACAGTTACAATAAATTTAACTTTGTTATTTTTTTGTGTCTTAGCGGCTTTGGGGGATAAAATGACTTTTTAGACCGGGCTCATTTATCTATTAATAATAATAAAACGGATCCGGATTTTTTCTGTACAGTGGTAAAATCCATCCCACTCTGAAACCATACAGATAATCGTGTTTAAGTTTGTTATCGGGTAAGCCTGTGTCATAATTCAGGTTACGCCTATTGTATGTCCAGGCCTGATAAAATTCAAAGCCTGCATAAAAATTAATGTATCCCCCCGAATCAAGGTAATGATACCCAACAAATTCTTTCATGGAAAAACCATTGGTTCTCCGGTCGTATCCATTTCGGTAATCGCCAAGCACACCGGGGATATTATTATCCTTATTTTCAATGTGGATATGATGTTCAAGCAACCCGGCACCAAGCTGCAATTTAATGCCCGAGTTGGGGTTTGGAGACAATACCGGAATTATTTTTCCTATGCTACCGCCGGCATAAAAACCACGCTCTGTCATCAAAATCGTTCCATATTCTCCGTATTCGTTGATGATGTTTCCGTTTTCATCTTTGAGATGGTCTAAAACATCAGTCTGTTTTAAATTACCACCAAATAAATACCCAAATTCAAGCCCAATTATCCAATTGCTTTTATGTTTAAACTCGACAGCCGGACCTATCATGGAACTGACACCAAAACGTTCTGCTATATCACCATCCGGTACATGAAAGGCATAAGTCAAATTAACATTAAGCATGTTGATTGAAGTATCATTCAGCTGGGCTGATACCATTACAGGCATCAGAAACACCAATAAAAAAACGCCTTTTAAACGTATAAAACCGTTAGTCAAATCAATCATATTTTACGGATACTAAGGAAAGCAAATTTAGTATTATTGTCAAAAACAACGAAGTCTGATTCAAAATATTACACATTTTTCGGTTTATAAGCCAATAAAAACTGTAATTTCGTAGCTATGGATAGATGTTTTTTCGTGATTGTGATGATGTTATGTATTCTGAATTCTTTTTATTCGGAAGCGCAAAGCCTGGTATTGTTTCACAGCGAAAACATCCGTTCTACAGATAGTGTTTATCAGTTAAACCATGTGCCGGTTATCCCAAACGATTTTCACTTATATGATACAAACGGAAATCCCGTACACCCCTCCATGTATCATTTAAATTATTTTACGGGTCGTTTGTATCTGTCACAGGATTTACAAAACAAAAAGCTTGTAGGTAAATATCGTTCTTATCCTGTTGACATAAGTAATACGACAACATCTGGGTTCCCCTTCAAAACAGACAAAAACGATTCTGTACAGCCACTTTCTAAACCAGGGAGCAACACTTTTTATCATCCCGGTGATTTAAGGCAATCCACAACGAAAAAATCTAAACTTAAAACTAGCGGGAGCATTGCACGCGGGATAAACGTAGGAAACAATCAAAATGCTGTGCTCAATTCCAACCTTAACCTGCAGATTGAGGGAGAATTGAGCCATCGTCTAAACATCAGGGCATCCCTGACAGATAAAAACATCCCCATCCAGGCAGATGGAACAAAACAAAATTTACAGGATTTTGACAATGTCTTTGTTGAAATATACAACCCTGATTTTAATCTGAGAGCCGGCGATATTGTCCTGACAGAAAAAAAAGATTATTTCATGCGCTACAACAAAACAACACGCGGCATTGATGTTAATACGCATTTCGGGAAAAAATCAAAAACAACCATTCATTCCGGGCTCAGTGCTTCTGTAAGCAGAGGGAAATATTACAAAATGGAATTCATGGGAGAAGAAGGAAATCAGGGTCCGTATAAATTACAAGGGGCAGAAAATGAAACATACATTGTGGTGGTTTCCGGGAGTGAACGCGTATATATTGATGGGGAATTAATGACAAGGGGACAAACCCAGGATTACATCATTGACTATAATACAGGGGAAATAAGTTTTACATCAAACCAACTTATCACCAAAGACAGTCGTATTATCGTAGAATTTGAATACCGGACATCCAGTTACAACCGAATGATGATTGGAACAAATCATGAAATTAAAACTGAAAAATCCCGGTTTTTTATCCGTTACTTCAATGAGTCTGATGGAAAAAACCAACCGTTGGATCAAAGCATTGGAACAGATCAGCGGCAATTTCTCAGCACCATCGGTGATAATTTGTCTTCTGCATTGTATCCTTCATGGGACAGCATCGGTTTCGAATCTTCCCGTGTACGCTATCGCCTAACAGATACTACAGTAAACAGTCAGACGTATGATTCTGTTTTTGTGTATTCCACACATCCGGATTCCGCTGTTTATCAGGTCAATTTTTCCAATGTAGGAGACAACAATGGCAATTACATCAAACTGAACGATGCCACCAATGGGAGGGTATATAAATGGGTTGCTCCTGAAAATGGTATTCCATCCGGAAATTATGAGCCTGTTACACGCCTGACAACACCCAAAAAGCAGCAAATGCTCAGTTTGGGCGGGGCTTACGATTTAACAAGCACAACAGAAGTTTTCTGCCAGCTAACGCTTTCTGATAAAGACCTTAACACCTATTCGGATATTGATTCACGGGATGATCAGGGTATGGCTTTACGGAGTGGCATCAAACAGCAATTGCTGAAAGACAGCGTACATAAGCTGCAATTTAAGTTGGCTTACGATTTTATTCAACGGAATTTCACACGCCTGGAGCGTTTCCGTGAAGCTGAATTTACCCGGAACTGGAACATTGAAAATGAGATGCCCACAGACATGAACGAGCATTCAGGGCAGTTCAATCTTACGTATTCAGCTTTTGAAAAATTAAATGTTGATTTTCTCTCTGCATTGATACACCGTCCCGGAGAATATACAGGAGGCCGCAATGTATTTAATGGCACTTACCAAAGCCAATCCTGGGATATTTTGCTAAACGGGGACTTGCTTAATACCCGTCAAACAGGCTATGAAAGTTTTTTCATGAAAAATAATACCACCATTGGCAAATTGTTTCCCCGATGGCAATGGTACGGACGATACAAACAAGAATGGCAGAAAGGCTATTTCCCGGGTGATTCACTGGCATCCAACAGTTTTCGTTTTCAAGAGCTGGAAACCTGGCTAAAACAGGGCCGGCAATCGGAACATAACTGGAAATTGGCATACAAATACCGCCTGGATGCCCTTCCTCTGCAGAACAAACTTACGGGAAGCAGTGAAGCCCAGAAATTGGGGTTTAATTACCGGTTGGTAAACAAAAAAAACAACAATCTGGATATGGGGATACAATACAGGAAACTCAGTATTTTAAAGGACTTGGAACAAAATGATACCAAAGCACAGGATAATTTTGCAGGTCAGGTTCGGTATCATCATGAATCTTTTGGCGGTTTCCTGAGTGGTAATTTGTTTTATCAATCGGGGGCAGGCCTTGAACTTAAAAAGGAATATTCTTATCTGAAAGTGCCCGATGGACAAGGTGTATATACATGGACAGATTACAACAACAATGGCATTGAAGAGCTTGATGAATTTGAAGTGGCAGTATATCAGGACCAGGCTGATTACATTCGGATATATATTCCAGGTGACGAATACATCAAAACCTTTAACAACAGCATGAATTTCAGCTTTGATGTGAGGCCTGAGCGTTTGATTGATGATCCTGAGGAATTTACCGCTGTGTTATCAAAATTATCCAACCGTTTTAACATGAATTTTTCTGATAAGAACACATCCACACAAAACGAACTCCGGTATTTGCCTGTAAGTTATGTTATTCCCGACAGCTCACTTGTTTTTTATAACAACAGCCTGCGTAACGTGTTTTCATGGGACAGGCTAAGTTCTGTTTTTACGGCTGATCTGATTTATCAGCGACAGGACAACCGTTCACAACTGGTCAACGGGGAAGAAAGCCGCCGGGCTGAAACATGGGAAATACAATGGAGATGGAACATCAGTCGTGTGGTAAGCATCAGTAACACTTCAGGGCTTAGAACGAAGAGTTATGATTCACACTATTTCAGCAGAAAAAATTACCATATTGATGAGGAGAATGTGCTGATAGATTTACGCATTCAACCGGATGTAAACATGCGTATTCGTTCTTTCTGCGATTTTAGTCATAGGCAGGATGAGCTAAGCGGCGAATTTTCCCGTAGTATCAGTCCAGGTGTAGAGTATCGCAATAACGCACTCATCAATGGAATGTTGAGTGCACGTGTTGAATACATCAGGGTACATTATTCAGGAGATACCGGTACTTCACTGGCGTGGCAAATGCTTGAATCATTGGAGCCGGGAGATAATTACCGCTGGACATTGAGTTTTCAAAAGCGTTTGAGCAACGGCCTACAACTTAATCTTAATTACCAGGGGAGAAAACCGGCAGAGCAACAAACAATACATACAGGTGGGGTACAATTGATGGCTTATTTTTAGGAAGTTCAGATTTCCTGATATAGCAGGAAAATTAAGTGACACCTATTTTTTATTTATAGAACTAAAATTTAATACCGATATGTGTTGGTTATAAATAGTGGGTCAGGTTTTCTGAAATTAGTGATGTTTTTGCGCCAGGACGAAGGTGGTTAGCTTGCCGCTTGTGATGCTACATTCAGGTAACATTACCCGCCACCGTTTTTGCATTCATGAATTCACGGAAACCCTCAATAGCGAGTTCCCTTCCATATCCACTTTCTTTTATTCCGCCAAAAGGCAGACGGGGGTCAGATTTGACAAAATCATTGATAAAAACAGTGCCGGCATTTAATTTTTCGGAAGCGATGTGTTCAGCACGTTCCCTGTTTTGAGAAAAAACGGCTGCACCGAGCCCAAACACGGTATCATTGGCAATGTGAAAGGCTTCTTCTTCTGAATTGACTTTTAAAACGCTGGCAACAGGCCCGAACAACTCTTCTTCATAAGCAGCCATACCGGGTTTAAGGCCGGTGAGGATGGTGGGGGGATAAAAAGCGTCTTGCATATCAGGTATATATCCACCGGTAACACATGTTGCCCCTGATTTCAATGAATTTTCAACCTGATGGTGAAGGTCATCCCTGAATAATGTTGTTGCCAGGGGAGCTAAAGTCGTATTTCTATTCAATGGATTGCCGGGTTTGACAGCCTCCATTTGTTTCTTGAATGCGCTAAGAAAATCATCATACACTTCCTGCATGACAATGAATCGTTTTGCACCGATGCAACTTTGTCCGGCATTAAGCAGGCGTCCTGCGGCGCATTTTTCGGCAGCGAGATTTATGTCGGCGTCATCAAGGATAAGGTAGGGATCACTTCCACCCAGCTCCAGCACAGTTTTTTTTAGATGACGACCAGCCATTTCAGCCACTTTTTTACCTGCCTGTGTACTCCCGGTGAGCGTTATGGCAACCACGCGTTTATCTTCAATCAAAGGCTGTGTTTCTTTTCCAGGCAACAGCACCGATGCAAAACAGCCCTCCGGAAATCCGGCTTTTTCAAACACAGAAGCTATTGCGAGGGAACAACCGGAAACATTGCCGGCATGTTTCAAAATAGCCGTGTTTCCGGCCATCAGGTTAGGCGCAGCAAACCGAAAAACCTGCCAAAAAGGGAAATTCCATGGCATTATGGCAAGCACAGGACCCAGAGCATGGTACTCCACACGTGAAATATCGTATTCAGTATTAATAATTTTGTTCTGCAGGAATGTTTCACCATGCGTGGCATAGTAATCACAAACCAAAGCCGATTTTTCAACTTCCGCTTCCGCTTCTGTGATTAATTTCCCCATTTCTGTAGAAATGATCCTGGCAAATTCTGTTTTGTTTTCTCTCAATACCGTTGCTACAGAGGTTAATTTTCTTGCTCGCTCCGATGCTTCTGTTTTTTTCCAGAGTTCATATCCTTCCACTGCCTTGTGAACAATATTTTCCAATGCTTCGGAAGTAGTTTGAGGATAGGTTTCAATGGTGTCGCCTGTGTATGGATTTACCGATTTCAATATCATGTTTTTATGGGGTTTTTATCATTATAAAAAATATGATTTAAAGAATCTTACAATTGTACACATATCGGTATGAAATCAGAAAAGCTTATGATTGAATATTCTTAAGCAGGTCATCAATGCGTTTGAGGCTTTCCTCTTTTCCGAGGACTTCAAGGATGTCAAACACATGAGGCCCCTTGCCTTCACCTACCAGGGCGAGCCTCAACGGATTCATTACTTTCCCAAAACCCAGTTCATTGTTTTCAATCCATGTTTTGACCTTATTTTCCAGGTTTACTGATAAAAAATCATCCTGTGCAGACAGAACATCACGTATGGATTGCAATATTTCAGGGGTGTCATTTTTTACGGCTTTTTTGCGGAATTTTTTGTGATATTCAGTAGGCGCTTCGAAAAAGAAATCCGTTTGTTCCCACAGTTCTGAGGCAAAAGAAACGCGTTCTTTCACCATCCCGACAATGGTGGTGAGCCTATCCATATCCGGGTGATAGCCTTTCTTGTTCAGCATGGGCATAAATTCCTCAGCAATGTCATGGTTGCTTTTGCGAATGAGGTATTGATGGTTAAACCATGTTGCTTTTTCGGGATCAAAACGTGCTCCGGCCTTATTTACTTTATCAAGGTCAAAATGTGTTATCAGTTCATCTATTGAAAACAGTTCTTTATCTGTGCCGGGGTTCCATCCCAGTAACGCCAGTATGTTCACAAAAGCTTCGGGATAATAACCATTTTCCCGGTATCCCTGAAACACATCGCCGGCTTTGGTTTTCCATTCAATCGGAAACACCGGGAATCCCATTTTATCACCGTCCCTCTTGGATAATTTGCCTTTTCCTGTGGGTTTGAGGATAAGGGGCAAATGGACAAACTCAGGCGTGTTCCATCCCAGGGCATGGTAAAGCATCACATGGAGGGGAAGCGAAGGCAGCCATTCTTCACCACGTATCACATGGGTAATTTCCATCAGGTGGTCATCCACAATATTGGCGAGGTGATAAGTAGGTAAGCCATCGGATTTAAAAAGCACTTTATCATCCAGATTGCCCGTATTGAAATGCATATCACCACGAATTATATCCCTAATTTCCAGCGTCTTATTTTCCGGCATTTTAAATCGCACAACGTAGGATTCCCCGTTATCCATGCGTTTTGAGGCTGCCTCCATTCCTATGTTGAGGCTGTTGTCTAACTGATGGCGTGTTGTGTGGTCGTAAGTAAATGTTTGTTTTTGACTTTCGGCTTTTTCGCGTAAGGATTGCAATGACTCAGGCGAATCAAAAGCCACATAAGCCCATCCGTTTTCAATCAATGCATCCGCATACTTACGGTATATGCTGCTGCGTTCACTTTGCCTGTACGGGCCGAATTTTCCACCTTCCTGTACACCCTCGTCTATCTCAATTCCACACCAGTTTAAAGCTTCCATGATATACTGTTCAGCGCCTTCAACATAACGATTCCGGTCGGTATCTTCAATCCGGAGTATCATGCTGCCGTTATATTTCCGGGCAAAAAGGTAATTGAACAATGCAGTGCGCACACCGCCCATATGAAGCGGGCCTGTCGGGCTTGGAGCAAATCTCACACGAACTTTTTCCATAACAAGAATTTACTTTTTCACAATGCTTAGTTCATCCAACAGGTTATCGGCATCAGCATATATGTCAATTACCCATAAGATGTACCGTGTATCAACGTTGATACAACGCTGAAGGTCTTCTTCAAATTCGATATCGCCACTCATGGCTTCTGTATTTCCATCAAAAGCAAGGCCAATTAAGTTTCCTTTTGCATCAATAACAGGGGACCCTGAATTACCACCTGTAATATCATTATCTGTGATAAAACATACTGGCAATTCTCCTTTTTTATTTGTGTATTGACCGAATTTTTTGTCTTTATACAATTCGTACATACGACCGGGGAGATCAAATTCCATATCTTCAGGATCAGCTTTGTCCATTACCCCGCTGAATGTGGTGTAATTATCATAAACCACTCCATCGCGCGGATCATAGCCCATACAGGTTCCATACGAAAGGCGAATGGTAGAATTTGCATCCGGATAAAACTGAAAATCCTTGTTGATTTCCATTAACCCCTGGACAAAATAACGTCTTGCCCGTTTAAGGCTTTTTGATTTTTGATTCATTTTTCCGTAAACATTTCTGTACATCGAAAGGATAGATGTTCCCATTTTGTATATAGGGTCTTTTTCCAGGGTTTTGGCTTTCGGGTCATTTAGAAAATTCATCATGCTTTCTTCATCGGCAAAAATGCTTTTGGGATTGAAAAAAGATTTTGTAAAAATATCCTCTGTGTATTCTTCAAAATTGCCATCGTATTTATCATAAACATCTGCAAAAACCTCGGGGTAATATTTTTGGTCAATATTTTCAGCAAAATAATCAAATAACGCAGCGATTAACTTTCTTTCCGTATTGGGGTTATAATTTTTGTAAAATTCTTTGGCTTTCTCTTTGAATTTTTGGATAGCTTTTTGCCTCTCTTCATCCGAAAGGTCTTCATTTTTAAGCTGATGCAAAAAGCTTATGGACTGAAATGAAAAAATCGGTAAATCAGGACCTATCAACAGAGCTTCAAGTAAAAACTGCCTTGCAAGGGCATCTTCCCTTCGGCGTTCATACACAACTTCAATGGTATCCAACACATCCACGTATTTTTTGGACTGAAGTTTTTCAGCCCATTCCAGGAACTTAGTTTCCATGGCCTGTTTCTGTCCCATTGTATTGAGTTTTCTCAGTGCAATATTTTGTTCATAAGAATACTTCCAATAATTTGAGCTCCTTGCATATTTTGAAGCATATTGCAACTTTATTTTAGGATCCTTTTTCATGTCTTTACGCAGGATATCAATTTTGATGCTTCTGATGTTGTACCGCCATTTATTCACTACTTCCATGGTTTCTTTAAGACCATACGACGTCATATACCGATCTGTGCCTCCCGAAAAACCCATTACCATGGAAAAATCCCCTTCTTCGATGCCTTTAATGGAAACCGGCAGGTGGTATTTTGGTTTTAAGGGCACATTTCCTTCGCTGTATGTAGCAGGGGTTCCATCGGGAGCTGTGTAAATTCTAAAAATGGAAAAGTCGCCGGTGTGCCTTGGCCAACTCCAGTTGTCTGTATCGCCACCAAATTTTCCGATATCTTCGGGAGGCGCTCCAACCAGGCGGACATCTTTATAAATTATGTGCACAAACAGGAAATATTGATTGTTATCAAACATATCCACAATGCGTGCTTTATAATTGTTGTCTTTTTCGGCTTCTTTGATAAGTTCGTCAGAAACTTTATTTATGGCTTTGTTCCTTTCATCTTCTGTCATTTCCTCTGTAACATCATTAAGCACTTTAGCCGTTACATCTTCCATACGTACCATTAAAGAAGCAGTAGTGCCTTCATTTGGAAGTTCCTCATCAAGAGATGAAGCCCAAAAACCCTCCCTGAGGTAATCATGTTCAACTGTAGAATGTTCTTGAATCATTTCATATCCGCAATGATGATTTGTAAAAATAAGGCCTTTGTCAGATACAATCCCGGCTGTACAAAAATGGCTAAAAGGTCTTCCTTCGTTGCCAAGGCCAACAATAGCATCTTTTAAGCAAGCCTGGTTTACATTATAAATATCTTCAGGCGTTAATTTAAATCCTTGTTCCTTCATTTCTTCATAATTCTTTCCAATCATAGAAAGCAGCCACATTCCTTCTCCTGCAAATGTATTTAACGAAGAAAACATCAGGGTGATGCCTAAAATAATAGTGAGAATACGTTTCATACTTTTTGAATATTAAATTTGTAACTAATTTTTCTGTAATTTGTATGGCTCAAATATACATTAGTTTTTTTAATTCTGAAAAACACAGTATAGATTTTACTTAAAAAAGTATTAATGATGCAGGAATTACGCAATACATCAGAGGCTGAAATTAAAACGTGGTTAAGCAAACAACAGGTCCCTGCGTTTAGATACAAGCAGATTGAAAGCTGGTTGTGGCAACATGCCGTTGATGATATAACACAGATGCAAAATCTGCCGGTATTGCTCAGGGAAAAACTTGAAACTGATTTTTACCTTGATCTTATTGAGGCAATAAAAATCAATGCCAGCAATGATGGCAGCATAAAAGTAGCTTTTTCACTAACTGATGACACATACATTGAGGGGGTTCTTATTCCATCCGGAAAGCGCATTACAGCCTGTATTTCCACACAAGTGGGATGCCGTTTGGGATGTAAATTTTGTGCAACAGGTGGGATGGGTTTTACAAGAAATTTGCATATAGGTGAAATATACCTGCAGGCCTGGAAGCTCAATGAGCTTTCAAAAGCCCATTATGACAGACATTTAAGCAACATTGTACTTATGGGAATGGGAGAACCATTGGACAATTTTGAAAATACCGTTTCTGCGTTAAGGAAAATAATTGACGAAAATGGAATGGGCATGAGCCCAAGACGCCTTACCCTTTCTACAGCAGGTTTGGCTCCGAACATAAAAAAACTTGCAGACAGCGGTCTAAATATACAACTTTCTGTCTCACTGCATGCTGCTGATAATGAACTAAGAAGCAAGCTTATGCCAATCAATCATAAATATGATATTCATGTTTTGGCAGAGTCTTTGCAATATTATCATCAGAAAACGAAAAAACGGATAAGCTATGAGTACATATTGTTTAACGAGATTAATGATTCCGTATTGCATGCAGCACAATTAGCTGAATTTGTAAAAATCACACCCTGCAAGATTAACCTGATTGAATACAACCCAGTGAAAGGCAGTGGCTATGAGAAATCGAGTGAAAAGAACACACAAAAATTCATCAGGTACTTGGAAAGAAAAAACATTGTGGTGCAATTAAGAAACAGCAGGGGGGATGATGTGAATGCCGGGTGCGGACAATTAGCAAATAAATTTTAGGCTCAAAAATTTACTAAATGAAAAATATTTGATATTTTAGCGAACTAATTAAGTAAAACCTAAAATAAATCATTGGATTATGAAACGAATAGCATTAATTTTTACCGGATTAATTTTTATCACGTTTTACAGCTCTGCCCAGCCTGTAAATTGTAGTTTTGGCCTTGAACAAAGCATAAGCCTGGAGCGAGGTGACTCATATCAAAAAATGGTGGGGGCCGATAAAACTGGATTTTATGTATTACGTGTAGATTATCAAAATGACATTTGGCTTGAATTCTGGAATGGTGATAACCTGATACGGGAAACCAACAACAGGTTAATTTTACCATCCGTAGGCGGAGTACAGGCTGAGTTTAAGGAAATGTATTGTCTTGACGGAAAACTTATCATGTTTACTACCGTTACCAATGAATCAATAAAACAGAAAACTCTGTACATGCAGGAAGTAAACAAATCCGGCAAAATCATGGGTAATAACAAACCAATCGGTCGTTTAACAAACCAGAATATTGTTGTTGATTTTGATATCAGCCTCACAGAAAACGGTAAAAATATGTTTGTGCATTATCAAAGGCCGTTTCAAACATACAACGAGGAGCCTTTTTTCCTGAAAATATACGATTCCGACATGGAGGAAGTGCTCAACAAAACCATCAAATTGCCATTGGTTGACAGGGAATTTGACATTATTCAATACAGGGTAATGGACGAGCAGATTTTTATGCTAAGTAAGAAGAAACCAAAAGAAGAAGGACGCCGGAGTAGAAGAGGCACACAAACCTTTGAATATTCCATTCTCATTTATGACATTCCGCTCAGTAAAGTTCAGGAGTATCCGGTTACCGTTGAAAAATATATTCCTCAAAATGCCATTTTCGGTGTCAACGAAGAAGAAAAATTTGTGGATGTCATGGGCTTTATGGCTAAAAAGAACAAGGAAGAATATTCCGGCATTTACCACGAACGCCTTTATCTTGAAACCAAAGAATGGGCACCCCGTGACAAAAAAACCACTTATCACACATTTGAACGAAATGAAGAACGTGACTTTAGCGCTGGGCACTTGTATCAGCTCTGGGATGAAATTTACAATTACAAATTGAGGGATATTGTGTACCTGAGCACAGGTGATCCTGTGATGATATCAGAACATGTAAACCGCTGGAAAGACAGCATCGTTGATCCACAGACCAAAGAAGTAACGTATAACCGTTATTATAAATTTAATGATATTTTAGCCGGAAAGATTGATCGGGAGAACAATTTTGAATGGATTGCCCGCATTCCCAAGTCCCAGGAATCATACAATGATTTTGGAGACTACTCATCTTTTAGCAAAACAGTCATCGGCGAAAAAATAAAATTTTATTATAACGATCACCGCAAAAATTTAAAATTGCTTGCCAACGATTTTTACAATCCCAACGACTTAAAAGTCATTAGAAATCCGGAAGGCCGTGGTCGTGCAATCACAACCACATTGTTTACAGACGGCAAAGTGTATGGAGCGTATATGTTTGGTGATGATTACAAAAAGAAAGTCATCAAACCTGATTTGATGACAGAGCATGATGGGACATATTACATCTACGCCAAGCGTCGAAATGACATTAGTTTTGCAAGGTTTTATGTTGAATAAATAAAAGATAAAAACTAAAAAGGCCGGTACAATATGTTTCCGGCCTTTTTTGGTGCACTATAAACACATTATTCAAGCGGAAATATCTTGTTTGCATTTAGATAATCCAGAATTTTATCCATGTTGCTATCTTTGTTTTTCGGTTTTAAACAAAGGGCCGGGTTTTCCGGTTTCTCATAGCGTTCGTCCAGTCCCGGCATGTATTTAAGTTTGCCTTTGTCAGTTAGATTATAGAGGTCAGGTTTGGATTTCCGGCAGAATTCCAGGGCGGCATCCATGTGAATGATATGGAAGCGATCTTTTCCGATAATTTCTGATACTTGTTGCCTGATGTTTGCATAAGGGGAAATAAATGAACAAATAACAATCAACCCCTGGTCGTTTAGGATTTTGGCAACGTGAGCCACCCTTCTCAGGTGCTCTGCCCTGTCTGCCGGGGAATGATCAAGTTCACGCGAAAGTCCTGAGCGCACAGTACTTCCGTCCATTAACACGGCACTTGCTCCAAGGTCAA
This sequence comes from Bacteroidota bacterium, assembly GCA_034721855.1. Lineage (GTDB taxonomy): Bacteria > Bacteroidota > Bacteroidia > Bacteroidales > ML635J-15 > JAQIBY01. The sequence goes on along the minus strand of JAYENB010000151.1, from coordinate 1,821 downwards.
AAAGTTTCCGTTCCATTGTATATGCCAATGCATTTTTTCCTGATCCATGTAAACCTGTGATCCACAATGTTGCAGGTCTTTGATTGAGACGTTGTTGACGTTCCTTGTGGTTGATCAGGGCTTCTCCACGGTCAATTTTTTTCATGTCCACATCAGTGATGCGGGATGGCATATCCTTATCCCCGAGTTTATCAATGATCATGCCCACAGCCGACGTATTGTGAGTAATAGGATCAATTAATACAAACGATCCGGTTTCCTTGTTTTTCTTGTATGGGTCAAAAAGCAATGGTTTTACGGTTGTAAGCACCACACGGCCAATTTCATTCAGGACGAAAGGAGCGCTTTGTTCTTTTTCCAGGCTGTTGACATTGATTTTATGCTGAATTTTGTCAATGCGGGCTTTGGTTGTGTTGTACGCATGTTTGATGTAAAATTGCGTTTGCATGTTCATCTTGTTTTCATCCATCCACACCAGCATGGCTTCAAACTGCCTTTCATTACGAGGTTTGTTATCATGGTGTACCAGCATATCACCACGGGAAACATCAATTTCATCCTCAAGCGTAATGGTAACTGACTGGGGCGGGAATGCTATTTTTTGTTCTCCGTCAGCACCTATGATCTGTTTTACTTTCGAGGATTTTCGGGATGGTAAAGCTATAATTTCATCCCCTGGCTTAACAATTCCTGAAGCAATGCTACTGCAAAAACCCCTAAAATCCAGCTCTGGTTTATTAACAAACTGTACAGGATACCTAAAATCTTCAAAATTTCTGTCGCTGGCCACATGCACGGTTTCCAAAAACTCCAGCATGTTTTTTCCATGATACCATGGCATGTTTTCTGAAACATTCACAACATTATCCCCTTTTAGGGCAGAGATGGGAATAAAATTCACATCGGGGATATTCAGTCCTGTGATGAATTCTTTGTATGCAGTTGTAATTTCATCATAACGTTCTTTGCTGTAATCCACCAGATCCATCTTATTGATAGCAACCACTACGTGTTTGATCCCCAGCAAATTGACAATAAAGGAATGTCGTTTGGTTTGGGTAATCACTCCATGGCGTGCATCCACAAGCAATACAGCCAGGTTGGCAGTTGAAGCACCGGTTACCATGTTGCGTGTGTATTGTTCATGTCCGGGGGTATCTGCAATGATAAACTTCCGTTGATTGGTAGAAAAATAGCGGTAAGCCACATCAATGGTAATGCCTTGTTCACGTTCGGCTTTCAATCCGTCGAGCAGCAAAGCATAGTCTATATCATCTCCGGCATGTCCCACACGCTTTGAATCCCTTTCAAGAGCAGACAATTGATCTTCGTAGAGGCGCTTGCTGTCAAACAAAAGCCGTCCAATAAGCGTAGATTTTCCATCATCAACTGACCCTGCTGTCAAAATGCGCAGTAAATCTTTTTTTTCATCCTGATCGAGAAAGGTTTTTATGTCTTTTTGCATAATCTTATAATTATATTAGGATTTAGGTTCTATGGTTTAGGTGGTTAGGTGTTTGTTTGCATAATTTGCATAATATTTACCCATTCTTTTTGCCTTTTTTCGTTTTACATTAGAAAAAATATTTACAAGTTCCTGAGAATCACGTTTCAAAAAAATGAGTTCATCACTTCTTTTTTTGTATTTCTCATTGAATGATTCCATAATATTATTATTAAATGTGTTAAACAGAATGTAACCATTCACAGTATATTTATTTAACATCAATTTCTTAGTTTATACATTTTTATAATTTCTAATTGACCTAATTGACCTAATTGACCTAATCAATACCCAAATCCCAATGTGTAAAATGTTAA